>JBAUTD010000356.1:0-4877 GCA_049582045.1 Burkholderiales bacterium | reverse complement strand
GGGCAGACCCAGCCGGGCGCTGATCTCGCCCGCGGGCAGGCCGGCCGGCCCCGCTTCGACCAGCATGCGGAACACCGCCAGCCGCGTTTCCTGCGCCAGCGCGCCGAGCGCGTCGACTGCCTGCTTCGTTTCCATATTTCCAATAATATGGAAATGTAGCCCGAGCGTCAAGCCCGCGACGCACGGCTCAGTCGCGGCGCGTCACCCGATCTTGCCCAGCGCGGGGAATGACTCAAGCAGCCAGTAACTGAACGTGGTGAGTTCGCCGGTCATGATCGCGACGCCCATGATCACCATCACCACCGCTGCGGTCGTCTGCAGCCACCGTCCCGCGCCGCGCAGCCCTTTCCAGCGCCCGGTCATCTCGTGCAGGAACAGCGCGGAGAAGAAAAACGGGACCGCGAGGCCGAGCGAGTACGCGCCGAGCAATTGCACGCCGGTGAGGCTCGAGTCGGCAACCGCCGCCACGGTGAGGATCGCTCCCAGGATGGGCCCGATGCATGGGCTCCAGCCGAACGCGAACGCCAGGCCGAGCACGAAAGCCGAAAGCGGCCGTCCCGAGACCGCATCCACGTGGAGGTGGAAGCCGCGCTGCAGGAAGGGGATCCGGCTCGCTCCAAGCAGCATCAACAATCCGAACGCGGTCACCAGCGCGCCGCCGACGATGCCGGCCTCGTAGCGGTATTGCAGCAGAAGCTTCCCGATTGCCGATGCGCTCGCCCCGAGCGCGATGAAGACGGCCGAAAATCCGAGAATGAAGAACGCGCTCAGCATGGCCGCCGACGCGCGCGAGCGCGGGTCCGTCGGCGCGTCGCGCACGTGGCGATGCAGCGACTGTCCCGCGACGTAGGACAGGTACGCCGGCACCAGCGGCAGCACGCACGGCGACAGGAACGAAATCAATCCCGCGGCGAACGCGGTAAGCAGCCCCAGAGTCACAGGGTCGCTAAATGCCCAGGTCGCGCCGTCTTTTCTGGAACTCGTCGCGGTCGATCTCGCCGCGCGCATAGCGCTCGGCCAGGATCTCGCGCGCAGCGCCGACGCCGGAGCTTCGGCGCCCTGCACTGGCGCCGATCAGCCACCTGACGAGCAGCACTGCGGCCACGATCAAGATCACCCACCACAGCGCCATCGGCGCGAAGCCGAACATCCCGCCGGCTCCCGATCCCCAGCCCATGTGCCCGTAATTCGTCCACATCGCTCATCTTCCTTTGTCGGCTCGCCCGGGCTCGATGCTACGCAAGACGGACCCCGCCCGATTGACGCACATCAACCCGCTACGGGGCTTGCCGGATATCCGGCCTCGTCCAGCGCCTTGGTAAAGGCGCCTGCGCTGCTCGCGCTGTGCACGCGCACGCGCTTGCTCGGCAGGTCGACGTTGACGGTCGCGTCCGGGTCGACCGACTTAACGGTTTTCGTGACGACGCCGACGCAATGGTTGCAGGTCATGTCCTTGACGGTCAGTTCGATCATGGCGGTTCTCCCACGACAGGTTGGAAACAGTCGTAACGCTAAACCTTCCGGCTATGGGAAGGTCAAGCCCGCGACGCGTCGTTTGACCCAGGTCAAGCAAGGGCGAAAGCAGATGTGGCCAGATATGCGCCGTGTCGAAACGTAAACGCGAGCGCAAGCACGCCGCACCCGCGCCGGCTCCCGAAAAGGTCCCTGCGGCGAAGAAAGGCTCGTTGGCATTCGCGCTGGGGGGCGTCGTGGTGATCGGATTAATGGTCGCCCTGTTCAGCTGGCCCGGCGCCTCGTCCGGCAGTCTGACCGCGTCGGCCAAGCCCGCACACGGAGAGGCGCTCTACAGGAAGTACTGCGCCAGCTGCCACGGCCCCAATGGTCAGGGCGAATTCAACTGGATGAACAAGGACCGCGGCGCGCCGCCGCTCGACAGCAGCGCGCACGCCTGGCACCACGAGGACGCGCAGCTGGTAAGCATGATCCTGGACAAACCGGTTCCCGACTCGCGCATGCCGCCCTGGCGCGGCATTCTCACGCGCGAGGACGCGATCGACATCGTCGCCTACATCAAGACGCTCTGGACCCCGTTCATCGTCGCAAACTGCCAGGGCGCAAAGCACATGCAGTGCACGTCCACGCATTGACTACTGGCCATCGCATCACTGCGGCGCGCCCCAGCCGCGCTTCAACTGCTCGCGCTGCTCCTTGGTGAGCACGGCATCGATCTTCTTCTGCGCGTCTTGCCAGCCCTGAACCATCGTCTCGCGCATCTTGCTCATGACCTCCCACTGCGAACGCTGAGTCTCTTGCTGGATCTTGGCGATCTTGTCGCGCTGCGCGTCGGTCAGATTGAGCGCGTTGTAGCCGTAGCCGCCGCAACCGCCCATCATCCCAGGGCCCATGCCGTAGCCCGGGCCGTAGCCGCCCATCATCCCGGGGCCCATTCCGTAGCCACCCATCATTCCCGGCCCCATGCCGTAGCCCGGGCCGTAGCCGCGGCCGTAACCGGGACCGTATCCGCCCATCATGCCCGGGCCCATGCCGTAGCCGGGACCGTAGCCGCCCATCATCGGCGGATAGTCCGTGCCGGATTGGGCGAAGCTTGGCGCGGCAACGGCTGCGAGGCCGATCCCGGCGACCAGCGCGAGCAGCGTTTTGCGTATCTTCGTGCGTTCAACTCTCATGGCAAATCTCCTTTCGGTAGTGGGGTCGTACATTTGAGAACCGCCGCCTGGCGCAAAGTCGCTTGTTCAGCGAGAAAAGCTTCAACGGCGAGCGGGTCGAACTGCATGCCCCCCATTTGCACGATCTCTTCGCGCGAATGGGACGGCGGCGATTCGGCGGGAGATGTACAGGGCTCATCGCCAATTCGACCGTCGCCAACCACTTTGGTTTTGGACGCTACGCCGCCCGTCGTTGCTCGCTTTGACGCGCGTCAACTGCGCAGCTCGCCGCAAGCGGCATGAGCTGACGGGCTTGACCTTCCTATAATGGGAACCTTCAAGCTTGGTTCGTGTCTGATTGGATTGAGAGGAAACAAGGCCATGTCTGCCTCAGTTGCAACTGCGACTGCGAACGCCGCGCCGGAACCGGCGGCGCGCGATCTGCGGCTGCCCATCGCGGGCATGACCTGCGCCTCGTGCGTGACGCGGGTCGAAAAGGCGCTCAACGCGGTGCCCGGCGTGCGCGGCGCGTCGGTCAACCTCGCCACCGAGGCGGCAAGCATAAAGGTGGCGCCGTCGGTGACGATGGAGGCGCTTGCCAAGGCGGTCGAGCGTGCCGGTTACGAAGTCGGGCACGAGGAGCTTGATATCGCGATTCGCGGCATGACCTGCGCGAGTTGCGTGGCACGAGTCGAAAAGGCGCTTGGCAAGGTGCCCGGCGTCGTTTCTGCGTCGGTGAATTTGGCGACCGAGCGCGCCCACGTGGTCGCGGTGGTCGGCACGGGAATCGAATTACTTCGCTCGGCGGTGGAAGCGGCCGGCTACGAAGCGAGTGCCGCAGATCTCGAGCGGGCCGGCCCCGCACCCGCCGCACGCGGCCTGCCAGAGTGGTGGCCGGTCGCACTGTCGGCGCTGCTTACGCTGCCGCTCGTCCTGCCGATGGCAGGGCTCGCGATCGGCGCGCATTGGGCGCTGCCGGGCTGGCTGCAGCTTGCGCTCGCGAGCCCGGTGCAGTTCTGGCTCGGCGCGCGCTTCTACCGCGCGGGCTGGAAGGCGGTGAAGGCGTTCACCGGCAACATGGACCTGCTGGTCGCCCTCGGCACCAGCGCGGCCTATGGCCTATCGCTCTATGAGCTGCTCGCCGGCGCCGGGCCGCACGAGCTTTACTTCGAGACCGCGGCGGCGCTGATCACGTTCATCCTGCTCGGCAAGTGGCTCGAGGCGCGCGCCAAGCGTCAGACTACGGAGGCGATCCGCGCGCTCAACGCGCTGCGGCCCGACCGGGCGCTGGTGCGCCGCGACGGCAAGGACATCGAGGTGCCGCTGTCGTCGGTCGCGGTCGGCGACCTGGTCGCGGTGCGCCCGGGCGAGCGCGTGCCGGTCGACGGCGAGATTCGCGAGGGGCGCAGTCACGTCGACGAGTCGCTCATCACCGGCGAGAGCCTGCCGGTGGCCAAGGGCGCGGGCGAACGTGTGACCGGTGGATCGATCAACGCGGACGGCCTGCTGCTGATCGAGACGACGGCGATCGGCGCTGAATCCACTCTCTCTCGGATCATCCGCCTGGTCGAGAACGCGCAGGCCGCCAAGGCGCCAATCCAACGCATCGTCGACAAGGTGAGCGCGGTATTCGTGCCAGTAGTGCTTCTGCTTGCGCTCATCACATTGCTTGCCTGGGGCTTCGCGAGCGGAAACTGGACCTCGGCCCTTCTCTACGCGGTAGCGGTGCTGGTGATCGCCTGCCCTTGCGCGCTCGGGCTCGCCACCCCGACCGCGATCATGGCGGGCACCGGCGTGGCGGCGCGCCACGGCGTATTGATCAAGGACGCCGAGGCGCTTGAGATCGCGCACTCGATCACCACCGTCGCGTTCGACAAGACCGGCACCCTGACCGAGGGCCGGCCGCAGCTTCTCGCCGCGGAGCCGCTGAACGGCGAGCGCTCGGAGCTGATTCGCCTCGCCGTGGCATTGCAGCAGGGCAGCCAGCACCCCCTCGCGCGCGCGGTCATCGAAAAGGCCGGCGCAGAAGGCATTTCTCCTCCGCCGGCAAGCGAATCCAAGGCGCTGCCGGGCCGCGGCGTGCAGGCGATCGTCGAGGGGCGAAACGTCTATCTCGGAAGCACGCGCCTGATGCAGGAGCTCGGCGTCGATACCGCGCCTCTCGCGGGACGCGAGCTGGCGCTCGCGCGCGAGGGGCGCTCCGTCTCGTGGCTTGCCGCAGACGCTGGCGGCGAGCGCAGGCTGCTGGGG
>JBAUTD010000355.1:0-1817 GCA_049582045.1 Burkholderiales bacterium | reverse complement strand
CATGTATCCCGCGTTGACGCGGTTCGGAAAGCGCGGGTGGCGCTCGAGCAGCGGGCCCTGGGTGGTCACGGGCGCGCGCTCGATGTCATCGACCCGCTGCACCGCGTGCGGGTTGCCCATCGACAGGATCGCCAGCTCGACGCGCGCGCCGCCCACCTCGAGCGCCTGGACCAGCGGCGACTCGAGCGCGGGCGCTCCCATATTGACGCTGACCTCGCCGTCGTCCTCGAGTCGCGGCACGATCAGCCCGCCCAGGGTCTCGACCCGGATCTCGCGCTTTTGCGTCAGCCCCTTCGCGTGCACGTAGCGCACGAAGCAGCGCGCCCCGTTGCCGCATTGCTCGACCTCGCCGCCGTCCGCGTTGAAGATGCGGTAGCGGAAATCGGCATCGGCACGCGTGCTCGGCTCGACCACCAGGATCTGGTCGCAGCCGACGCCGAAATGGCGATCGGCGAGGCGGCGCAGTTGCGCCGGCGCGAGCGCGAACGGCGCCGCGGTCGCGTCCAGCACGACGAAGTCGTTGCCCGCACCCTCCATCTTGGTGAACGCGATGCGCGTCATGCAGGCACCATCAGGCGGCGGTATTCGACCGAGATGCAGCGGTCCATGACCACGAGCATCCCCGCCGCGCGCGCGCGCTCGGCCGCAGGCTCGTTCACGATGCCCTCCTGGATCCAGATCGCGCGTAACCCGAGCGCGATGCACTGCTCGACGATCGGCCCGAGCTGCTCGGCCGCGCGGAACACGTCGACCAGGTCGATCCTGTGCGGCACATCGGCCAGCCGCGGGTAGGCCTTTTCGCCCAGCACCTCGCTCACCGCGGGCCGAACCGGGATCACGCGGTAGCCCCAGGACTGCAGGCGCCGAGCAATGCGGTGGCTGGGGCGCTCCGGCCTGGGCGAGAGCCCCACCACCGCGACGGTTCGCGCGCGCGCCAGCAGGTCGCGGATATCTTCGTTGGCAGGGTTGCGGAACACGAGCCGCAATTCTATGCGTAAAAGCGCGCCTCGCCCTCGGGACGCGTCTTGAAGCGCTTGTGCATCCAGAAGTACTGCTCCGGCGCCTCGAGTATCTTGCGCTCGATGTACTGGTTCATGCGCAGCGTGTCGGCCGCCGCGTCCGCGCCGGGGAAGTCGCTCCAGGGCGGCTCGATCGAGACCACGTAGCCCGCGCCGTGCTGCAGCATGTGCGTCACGCACGGCAGCACTTTCGCGCCCGTGACGCGCGCGATGCGCGACAGACCCGGCATGGTCGCCGCTTCCACGCCGAAGAAGGGCACGAACAGCGCCCCGCGCGGCCCGTAGTCCATGTCGGGCAGGTAGTACAGCGGGCGACCCTCGCGCATGGTGCCGAGCACGGCGCGGATGCCGTCCTGGCGCGAGACCAGCTTCTGGCTTCCGAAGCGCGCGCGCCCGGCGAGCAGGCGCGCGGCGAGCAGAGGGTCCTTCTGCTGCGCGTACATGCTCACCATGTCGATCTCGCAGGCAAGGCGCGCGAAGCCGGCGTCGAGGCCCACAAAATGCGGCACGAACAGGATCGCCGGCGCCCCGCCCAGTGCGCGCAGGTGCTCGAGGCCCTCGATCCGCACCAGGCGTTCGATGTGCCCGCGCGGCGACCACCACAGCAGCGCGTGATCGAGGAAGCTGCGGCTCCAGGCGCGAAAGTGCGCGCGCGCCAGGCGCTCGCGCTCGGCCGCGGGCATCCAGGGAAAGCACTTGGCGAGGTTGATGCGCGTGACGTTGCGCCGCTCGGCGATCAGCCTGAAGGCGAGCGCGCCGAGCGCATTACCCAGCGCGGCCAGCGCCCGTGCCGGCAGC
>JBAUTD010000354.1:0-2756 GCA_049582045.1 Burkholderiales bacterium | reverse complement strand
GGGCGGCTGCTCGAGCGCGGCGAAGGCGTCAAGGTGCCGCGCCTGGGCCGAGCCGACGAAGGCGGGGTAGTCGGCGATCTCGGCGAACAGCGCATCGGCGGCGGCGAGCTTCTCCACCCAGTGGGCGGTGGTCTGCGCGGCCAGGCGGCGGCCGACCTCGTCGTTGACGAAGGCCGCGTGCTTCTTGCGCTCGGCGGGCTGGGCGAAGCGCGGATCGTCGATCCAGGCCTCCAGGCCGAGCACGCGCATCGCGGCGCGGAAATGCCCTTCGGTCACCGCGGAGAGAGAGATGTGGCCGTCGCGGGTGCGAAACACGCCGGCCGGAACCGTGTTCGGTGGCGGGGCCGAGCCCT
This sequence comes from Burkholderiales bacterium, assembly GCA_049582045.1. Lineage (GTDB taxonomy): Bacteria > Pseudomonadota > Gammaproteobacteria > Burkholderiales > SG8-39 > DAHVFK01. The sequence continues at coordinate 2,403 of JBAUTD010000354.1, read as the reverse complement.
GGAAAATCCGGTTCTCGACGATCTGCGCGGCCTGGAACGCTGCGGCGCATTCGAACAGCGAAAGCCTGACTTGCCGGCCCCGGCCGTCGCGGCCGCGGGCGTACAGCGCGGCGCCCAGAGCCTGGGCGGCGTAGACCGCAGTGACGGTGTCGGGGATGAGCAGCGGCATCCGGCGCGGGGTGCCGTCGTGGTCGCGATTGCGGTGCGCCATGCCGGTGAGCGACTGCAAAATCGAATCGGTGCCGGCTTTCTGCGCGTCCGGGCCGTCGGGGCCGAAGCCGGTGATCGAGACGTAGAGCACGGCGGGGTTGCCGGCCGCGATCGCCTCGTAGCCCAGGCCCAGGCGCTCGATCACGCCGGGGCGGTTGTTCTCGATCACGACGTCCGCACTGGCGGCGATGCGCAGGATCAGGTCGCGCCCGGCGGGCTTTTGCGCGTCGACGACGATCGAGCGCTTGCCGAGGTTGCCGGCGATCGCGAGCGGCGTCATGCCGTCGCGCCCGCCCCCTGCGTTCCTGATCCAGTCGCCGCCGGGCGGCTCGACCTTGATCACGTCCGCGCCCTGCTGCGCGAGCAGCGCGGCGCAGTAGGGGCCGGCGATGCCCTGCGACAGGTCTAGAACCTTCAAGCCTGCGTAGGGCAACGGGGCGCTCATGCAGTCTGGACGGTATCCTCGGTCAGGCCAGTGTATTCGCGCAGCGTGTGAAAAGCGATCTTCGGCCAGCGCTCCTGCGCGACCTCGATCTCGGCCCGCATCGAGGCGAGGAAGGCCGGCACCCCGCCGGCATCGTAGGCCATGCGGTGCGCGTTGGCGTCGATGAAGCGTTTGAGCTCGGCGGGATCGTCCGAGGACACCCAGCGCGCCGCAACGTAGTTCGCCGGCAGCAGCCGGATTTCGGCGCCGTACTCGTGCGCCAGGCGGTGCGCGACGACCTCGAACTGCAGCGTGCCGACCGCGCCGAGCACGGGCGCGCCGCCGGCGACCGGGTGATAGACCTGGATCGCGCCTTCCTCGCCGAGCTGCGCCAGCCCGGCGCGCAGCTGCTTGGTCTTCATCGGCGTCACCAGCTCGGCGCGCCGGAACTGCTCGGGGGCGAAGAACGGCAGTCCGGTGAACTGCAGCTTCTCGCCCTCGGTCAGGGTGTCGCCCAGGCGAATCGTGCCGTGATTGGGCAAACCGATGATGTCGCCGGCGTAGGCCTCCTCGACGATCTCGCGCTGCTGCGAGAGGAAGGACACTGCATTATTGGTTCGGATCCGGCGCTCGGTGCGGCAGTTCGTGAGTTCCATGCCGCGCACGAAGCGCCCCGAGCACACGCGCACGAACGCCACCCGGTCGCGGTGCGCCGGGTCCATGTTGGCCTGAATCTTGAACACCACTCCGGAAAAGCCCGGCTCCTCGGGCGCGACGTTGCGCTCGCGCTCGGGGCGGCTGCCGGGCGCGGGCGCGAGGTCGACCAGCGCGTCGAGCACCTCGCCGACGCCGAAATTGTTGATCGCCGAGCCGAAGAACACCGGGGTCTGGCGCGCGGCGAGGAATTCCGCACGATCGAACGCCGTGCCCGCCTCGCGCAGCAGCTCGGCCTCGGCCAGCGCGGCGTCGTAGCCGTGACCGAGACGCGCGCGGCAGGCGGGGTCGTTTTCGTCCAGCTCGGCGATGTCGTCTCCGTTCAGGCGGTCGAGGCCGGGCGTGAACAGGCGGACGCGCCGGGCGCGCAGGTCGAGCACGCCGCGGAAATCGCGCCCCATCCCGACCGGCCAGGTGAAGGGCACCGCCGACATGCCCAGCACCGACTCGATCTCGTCCAGCAGCTCGAGCGGCGGGCGTCCCTCGCGGTCGAGCTTGTTGACGAAGGTCACGATCGGCGTGTTGCGCGCGCGGCAGACCTCGATCAGGCGCAGCGTCTGCGGCTCGATGCCCTTGCCGCCGTCGATCACCATCAGCGCCGCGTCCACCGCGGTCAGCACGCGGTAGGTGTCCTCGGAGAAGTCCTGGTGCCCGGGGGTGTCGAGCAGGTTGATGACGCAGCCGCGGTATTCGGCCTGCATCACCGACGAGGCGACCGAGATGCCGCGCTGCTTCTCGATCTCCATCCAGTCGGAGGTCGCATGGCGGGTCGCCTTGCGCGCCTTGACGCTGCCCGCGATGCGAATCGCGCCGGCGAACAACAGGAGCTTCTCGGTCAGGGTGGTCTTGCCCGCGTCCGGATGCGAGATGATCGCGAAGGTGCGCCGGCGCGCGACTTCGCGCGCGATCGGGCTCATACGGGAGAGGATATCGTTCATGTCAGGGGCGCGATTCTAATGCCTGCACGGCCGCGGGTGCGACCGGCGCTTCCGGCAGCAGCGCCTCGGCCAGGGCGTCGTCGTGCGCCGGCTCGAGCGGCTCGCGCGGCGAGAGCC
>JBAUTD010000353.1:0-2410 GCA_049582045.1 Burkholderiales bacterium | reverse complement strand
CCTTCATCGCGCCCGCGAGGGTCGTCCGGATGTCCGGCGGCAACTTTTCCCAGAAGGCCTTGTTCACGACGACGACGTAGTTGCTGATGGTGTGATAGGTCAGCGTGACGTGCTTCTGCACCTCGTATTGCTTCTGCGTGTAGAGGTTGGACAGCGGCCCCTCGGTGCCGTCGATGACGCCGGTCTGCAGCGCCTGGTAGACCTCGGAAAACGCCATCGTCTGCGGAACGGCGCCGACCGACTTCATGATCGCGGCGTTGACCTTCGACGAGTTGATGCGCATCTTGAGGCCCTTCATGTCGGAGGGGACGTGCATGGGCCGGTTTGCGCTCATCACGCGGAAGCCGTTGTTCCAGAACGCGAGGCCGATCATGCCCTTCGCCTCGAGCTTCTTCAGCATCGTCGCGCCCGCGGGCCCGTCGTAGATGCGCTGGAGCGCGTCGAGGTCCGGAAACCTGTAGGGAAGATCGAACACTTCGAATTCGGGGATCCCGGCCGGCCCGAACTTGCCGGGCACGGGTGCCAGCATCTGCACCGAACCGAGCTGCAGGCCGTCCAGTTCCTCGGCGTCCTTGAAGAGCATGCTGTTCGGATACACCTCGACCTTCACCTGTCCCTTGGTGCGCTCCTCGGCGAGGCGCTTGAATTCGTTGGCCGCCTGGACCTTCGGCGTGTCCGGCGCTGCGACATGGCTGAATTTGATGACGATCGGCTGCTGGGCGCTGGCCGAAACCGCAAACATTGCCAGCGCAGCCGCGCTGAGCAGCAGCAAAACTTTCTTCATGGATTGCTCCTGAACGTTTCCTAGTCGGCCGTGAATAACGGCTAAGCGGCTGAATGTGAGTCTGTTTTCGTCGATTGGGCTGATTTGAGATTGCAGGATTTCGGGGTCTGAGGGCGCGGAACCTTGCAATTTCATTTTGGGATTTCCTCGAACAGGGAACCATGATTCCTTGGCGGCATCGGAGGACACGATGCGGCCGAAGCAACACACGACGACGGGATCGGGCGATCTGTTCCGGGCCAGACTCGATCAGATCATCAACATGCGCCATGAGTTGGTGGAACTCGCAGGCAGGATCGACTGGGCGTGGATCGACGGCGAGATCGCGCCGCTCTACAGCGACCAAGGTCGGCCCGGGATTGCGACGCGGTTCGTGATCGGGCTCTTGCTGCTCAAGCACATCTACGGGCTGTCCGACGAAGGCGTGTGCGAGCGCTGGGTGCATGATCCGTATTTCCAGCACTTCACCGGCGAAGAGTTCTTCCAGCATGAGTTCCCGCACGAGCGCTCGGACCTCAGCCATTGGCGCAAGCGGCTTGGTGATAGACTCGAGTTGCTGCTGGCCGAGAGCCTGCGGGTCGCGCACCAGAGTGGCGCCCTGCGGACGAAGGACCTGGCACGGGTCACGATCGACACCACCGTGCAGCCCAAGAACATCACCTTCCCGACCGATGCCAAGCTGCTGCACGCGGCGATCAAGGGGCTTAACCGCCTGACCCGGAAGCATGGCGTGCGGCTGCGGCAGTCCTATCTGCGCATCGCCAAGCATGCGGCCATGATGGCGGGACGCTACGCCCACGCCAAGCAGTTCAACCGCCATCGTCGGCAGTTACGCACCCTGCGCACGCGGCTGGGCCGCATCATCCGCGACATCCGCCGCAAGATCACCGGCCAGTCGGCCCTGGAGGAGGCATTCGAATGGCCGCTTGCCTGCGCCAGCCAGATCCGCTCGCAGCAGCAGCGTCAGCGCGGCTGGAAGCTGTATTCCTTCCATGCCCCCGAGGTCGAATGCATCGGCAAAGGCAAGGCCGCCGCGCCCTATGAGTTCGGGGTGAAGGTGTCTGTCGTCACGACCAATGCCCGTGCGCCCGGCGGCCAGTTCGTGCTGCACGCCAAGGCGTTGCCGGGCAATCCGTATGATGGACACACGCTGCGGTCCGCGATCGAGGACACCGAGAGGCTCACCGGGCGCGAGATCGAGCGCGCCTATGTCGACAAAGGATATCGTGGGCACGATGCATCGAACCCGTATCGCGTCTTCATCTCGGGAAACAAGCGCGGCGTGTTCGGCGCCATCAAGCGCGAGCTGCGACGCCGCTCCGCCATCGAACCTGTGATCGGCCATATGAAGGCCGAGGGCCATCTCGGCCGCTGCTACCTCAAGGGAACCGCCGGCGACGCCGCCAACGCCATCCTCACCGCCGTCGGCCACAACTTCCGACTCGTCCTCGTCTGGTTGAGGACTCTTTTGCGCCTGATCCTGATCGCGCTACGGAGCGTGATTATGGTCCGTCTAGCGGGCAAATCGGCTTCTTAACGGACGACTGACTAGTAACCAACTCACCATTCTGAGTGGTCATGTAATATCGAAAACTATTTCTTAGAACGATGTATGAAATATTTCCG
>JBAUTD010000352.1:0-2250 GCA_049582045.1 Burkholderiales bacterium | reverse complement strand
CGCGAGCAGCGCCCGGGCGCGCTCGAGCGCCTGCGCTCGCGGCTCGCGGCGCACCCTGAGCGGCGCCTCGATCACGTTCTCGAGCGCGGTCAGGTGCGGGAACAGGTTGAAGCGCTGGAACACCATGCCGATATCGGCGCGCTGGCGGCAGACCTCGCGCGGATGCATCTCGTAGAGCGCGTCGCCGCGCTCGCGGTAGCCCACCAGCTCGCCGTCGACGTACAGCCGCCCGGCGTCGATCTTCTCGAGATGGTTGATGCAGCGCAGGAAGGTGCTCTTGCCCGAGCCCGAGGGCCCGATCAGGCACAGCACGTCGCCGCTTTCCACCTCGAGGTCGATGCCCTTGAGAACCTCCTCGCGCCGGTAGCGCTTGTGGACGTCCACGGCGCGGACCATCGGGCGCGCGGCGGACGGATCAGCGGGCGGCATGCATTCCCACGCCCGAGCGGCCGAGCCGGCGCTCGACGTAATGCTGGCCCAGGCTGGTGATCGTGGTCAGCACCAGGTACCAGAAGGTCGCCACCAGCATCAACTCGATCGTGTGCAGGTTGGCCGAGGAGATGTTCTCGGCCGCGGTCAGCAGGTCGCCGCCCGCGATCACCGACACCAGCGAGGTCGCCTTGAGCAGCGAGATGAACTGGTTGCCGGCCGGCGGCAGGATCACCCGCAGCGCCTGGGGCAGGACGATGCGGCGCATCGCGAGCGGGTGCGACATGCCCAGCGCGAGCGCGGCGTCGTGCTGGCCGCGGTCGACCGCGATGATGCCGGCGCGCACGATCTCCGCCATGTACGCGCCTTCGTTCAGGCCGAGCGCCACCACCGAGGCGACGAACGGGGTGAGCACGTCGTTGGTGCGGAACGGCCCGAGGTGCTCGAACAGCAGCGCGAGGTTGCCCCAGATCAGGATCTGGACCAGCAGCGGCGTGCCGCGCAGCAGCCACGTATAGAAGCCGCTCGCCAGGCGCAGCACCGGGCTCGCCGACAGGCGCATGACCGCCAGCAGCACGCCGAGCGCGGCGCCGATCGCCGCCGCGAGCAGCGCGAGCATGACGGTGGTGCGCAGCCCCTGCAGGATCGCGGGCGCGAACTGGTAGCGCAGGATCACGCCGTGCTGGATGTTCGGGTTGCGCCAGACCGACAGCGCGAGCAGCGCCGCCAGCACGAGCACCAGCGCGCTGCCGAGCCACAGCCAGGGCCGCCGCAGCGGAACGACGCGCGTCATGAGCGAGCGCGCGCCGCTAGAGCTTGAGGTTCGCTCCGCCGTTGATCGTCGCCGAGCCGACGGCGCCGTCCCCGACGCCCCACTTGTCGAGGATCTTGCGGTAGCTGCCGTCGGCGATCAGCGCGTCGAGCGCGCTCTTGAGCTCGTCGCGCAGCTTGGTGTTCGACTTGGCCACCCCGATGCCGAGCGGCACCGGCTGGTAGACGTGGCCCTGCACCACGTCGAAGATGGTCCCGCCGCCGGCGGTCTTGGCGAGGTACACCATCACCGGCGAATTGCCCAGGAACGCGGCCACGTGGCCCGACTGGACCTGCAGCCGCGCGTCGGCCGGCTGCGCGTACTGCAGGTTCTCGATCGGCGGCTTGCCGGCCGCCTTGCACTTCTCGTTGGTCTCGTTCACCAGCATCACCTGGGTCGAGCCCTGAACCGTGGACACGGTCTTGCCGCAGGCCGACTCGAGGCTCGTAATGTGCTGCGGGTTGCCCTTTTGCACCAGCAGCATCGTGCCGAGGTTGAAGAAGTCGACGAAGTCGATCAGCTTCTCGCGCTCGGGCGTGTCGTTCATCAGCGTGAAGGTGATGTCGATGCGCTTGGCTTCCATCGCCGGCAGCAGGCCCTTGAACGCGATCGACTCGAACGCGATCTTGCGCCCCAGCTTGCGGCTCATCGCGTCGGCCAGGTCGACGATCGCGCCCTGCAGCGTGGTGCCGTCCGAGGCGTAGGAGATCATCGGCGGGCTGTTGGTGATCGAGCCGGCCTTGATCTCGCCCTGCGCCGCCGCGGGCAGCGCCGCCCCCGCCAGCAGGACGCCCGCCGCGCCCAGGCCGATAATTGTCTTGACGATCCGCATGATCCCCTCCTCCCGTTGGAAGCGCCCGAAGCGCCGCGCAACGTTATCAAATGCCCCGGTCCGGGTCTAGCGGCCGCGCTTCGCCTTGCTGATGATTTCCTTGCGCAGGTCGGTGATCTCGCGCGCGCGCGAGGCACCCTCGCCGTCGCAGTGCGCCCCGCGCGGGCAGTGCGTGCTG
>JBAUTD010000351.1:0-4770 GCA_049582045.1 Burkholderiales bacterium | reverse complement strand
CGCTGGTGCTGCACATCGGCTCGCCGGTGGCGCGCCCCGACCGGGTCGCCGAGCTCGCGCAGCGCCTGAACGGCGTCTTCCGCATCGTGCGCCCCTACACCATGTACATCCCGCTCTATGGCTCGCTCTGGGCGATGGCGGTGTGCTCCGACAAGCTCGATCCCAAGGCCTTCACGGCCGACGAGATCGACCGCCGCATCGAGCATCGCAAGCTGCAGGATCTCAGGTACTACAACGGCGAAACCCACGAGGGCGTGTTCGCGCTGCCGAACTACGTGCGCGATCTCGTCGCCCCGCCGCGCCTAAAGCAGCCCGCGCGCGGCCGCCGCCTCGGCGTGGTGCGCGCCGCAGCGAAGTAGCGCCGCCCTTTCAGTCGAGCGAGGCGATCACCTCGCGGACGATCGCGAACAGCTGGTCGATTTCCGGCTTCTTGATGATGAGCGGGGGCGCGAGCGCGATGATGTCGCCCGTGTAGCGGATGTAGGCGCCCTTCTCGAACGCCTTCAGGTGCGCGTCGAATCCGCGCGTGCCCGGCGCGCCCGAGCGCGGCGCGAACTCGACCGCCGCGATCAGGCCGATGTTGCGGATGTCGACGACGTTGGGCAGGTCCCTGAGCTTGTGCGCCTGCTCCTCCCAGTAGCCCGCGAGCTCTCCCACGCGGGTCAGAAGCCCCTCCTCCTGGTATACGTCCAGCGTCGCGAGCCCCGCCGCGCAGGCGAGCGGATGCGACGAGTAGGTGTAGCCGTGCGGCATCTCGATCGCGCCCTCGGGGCCGCCCATGAAGGCCTGGTAGATCTCCTCCTTCATGAACACCGCGCCCATCGGCACCGTGGCATTGGTGATGCCCTTGGCGGTGGTGATCAGGTCGGGCGTGACGCCGAAAAACTGCGAGCCGAACGGCTTGCCCAGCCGCCCCCAGGCCGTGATCACCTCGTCGAATATCAGCAGGATGCCGTGCTTGTCGCAGATCTCGCGCAGGCGCTGCAAGTACCCGACCGGCGGCACCAGCACGCCGGTCGAGCACGCCACCGGCTCGACGATCACTGCCGCGATCGTCGAGGGGTCGTGCAGCTGGGCGAGGCGCTCGAGGTCGTCGGCGAGTTCGACGCCGTGCTTGGGCTGGCCGCGCGAGAAGGCGTTCCTGGCCAGGTCGTGCGTGTGGCGCAGGTGGTCCACGCCCGCCACCAGCGCGCCGAAAATCTTGCGGTTGCCGGAGATCCCGCCCACCGCGGTGCCGCCGAAATTGACCCCGTGGTAGCCGCGCTCGCGCCCGATCAGGCGCATGCGGTGGCCCTCGCCGCGCACGCGATGGTAGGCGAGCGCGAGCTTGAGCGCGGTATCGACCGACTCGGAGCCTGAATTGGTGAAGAACACCCGGCTCAAGCCTTTCGGCGCGAGCTTCGCCAGCCGGTCGGCGAACTCGAACGCCGCCGGATGCCCCATCTGGAACGGCGGCGAGAAATCCATCGTCGCGACCTGCTTCTGCACCGCCTCGACGATCCTCGGGCGGCAGTGCCCGGCGTTCACGCACCACAGCCCCGAGGTGCCGTCGATCACCTGCCGTCCTTCCGGCGTGTAGTAGTGGATGCCCTCGGCGCGCACGAACAGGCGCGGTGCCTTCTTGAACTGGCGATTGGCCGAGAACGGCATGAAGAAGGCCGAATTCTCGAGCGAGTGGGCGACGGCTTCGGAGCGTGCGCGTTCGTTCATGGTCGATTCTCCGTGAAATTCCTAGGCGGCGCGCGAAAGCGCCGCGTGCAGCAATACGTTACACCCGGCGGCGAGGTCCTGGGGCGTCGCGTTCTCGATTTCGTTGTGGCTGATGCCGCCTTCGCAGGGGACGAAAATCATGGCGGTGGGCGCCACCCGGGCCACGTACACCGCGTCGTGGCCGGCGCCCGAAACGATGTCGCGCCGCGTGTAGCCGAGCGCGGCGGCTGCGTCGCGCACCGCGCCCACCATCGAGGGGTCGAACCGGCAGGGCGGGAAGTAGGTCACCTCGGTGAGCTCGATCGCGACCCGGCACTCGGCCTCGATCGCCTTGAGGCTCTCGCGCAATGCCGCCACCATGGCGGACAGGGTCTCGTCCTTCTGGTTGCGGAACTCGACCGACATGCGCACTTCGCCGGGGACCACGTTGCGCGAATTGGGCTTGACCTGCATCGAGCCAACCGTGCCGCGGGCGTAGTCGGGAAACGCGAGCGCGATCCGGTTCACTTCCAGCACCACGCGGCTGGCGCCGATCAGGGCGTCCTTCCTCAGCTCCATCGGGGTCGGGCCGGCGTGCGCGTCCTGGCCGGTGATCACGCAATCGAACCAGCGCTGACCGAGCGCGCCCTGCACCACGCCGATCGTGGTCTTCGCGTCCTCCAGCACCGGGCCCTGCTCGATATGGGCTTCGAAGTAAGCTCCCAGCCGTTGCGCCGGCGCCGTGCCGTGGTAACCGATGGCTCTAAGCGCATCGCCAACGGTGGTCCCGCCGACGTCCATTTGTTCGAGAACGTGTCCAAGCGGGAACACCCCGGCGAATACGCCCGAGCCCATCATCACCGGCGTGAAGCGCGAGCCCTCCTCGTTGGTCCACGACACGACTTCGAGCGGGGCGCGGGTCTCGATGCCGGCGTCGTTCAGCGTGCGCAGCACCTCGAGCCCCGCCATCACCCCGTAGGCGCCGTCGAACTTGCCGCCCGAGGGCTGGCTGTCCAGGTGGCTGCCCATGGCGATTGGCGAGAGCGACGGATCGCGTCCCGCGCGGCGCGCGAACATGTTGCCGATCGCGTCGACCCGCACCTCGAGCCCGGCCTCGCGCGCCCAGCGCGCGAAAAGATCGCGCGCTTCGCGGTCGGTGTCGGTCAGGGTGAGGCGCTTCACGCCCCCTTTAGGTGTGGCGCCGATGCGCGCGAGCTCCATCAACGAGCGCCACAGGCGCTCGCCGTCGATGCGCAGCTCGCGCATCTCAGCCGCCGTAGGCGACCACCTTCTGGCGCTGCTCGCCCAGGCCTTTGATGCCGAGCGTGACCACGTCGCCCGGCTTGAGGAACACCGGCTCCGGCTTCATGCCCATGCCCACGCCCGGCGGCGTGCCGGTGGTGATGATGTCCCCGGGCAGCAGCGTCATGTAGCGGCTGACGTAGGACACGATGTTCGCCGCGCCGAAGATCATGGTGCGGGTATTGCCCGTCTGCATGCGCTTGCCGTTGACGTCGAGCCACATGTCGAGCACCTGCGGATCGGTGATCTCGTCGGTGGTCACGAGCCACGGGCCGATCGGGCCGAAGCTGTCGCAGCCCTTGCCCTTGTCCCACTGCGAGGACTGGAGCTGGAATGCGCGCTCGGAAACGTCGTTCACGACGCAGTAGCCCGCCACGTGCTCGAGCGCCTTGTCTTCCGCGACGTATTGCGCCCTGGTGCCGACCACGATGCCGAGCTCCGCTTCCCAGTCGAGCTTGGTCGATCCCTTGGGCTGGACGATGTCGTCGTAGGGACCGCTGATGCAGGTGGTCGCCTTCATGAACACCACCGGCTCGGTCGGGATCGGCATCCCGGCTTCCTTGGCGTGGTCGGAGTAGTTCAGCCCGATCGCGACGAACTTGCCGATGCCGACGTAGGGCACGCCCAGGCGCAGGTTGCCGTTCACGATCGGCAGGGTCTCGGGCTTCACCTTGGACAGCATCTTCAGCCCGCGCGGCGACAGCTCGTTCGGGCCGATGTTGGACACCACCTTGGAAAGATCGCGCAGCCGTCCTTCGCTGTCGATCACGCCCGGCTTCTCGAACCCGGACTTGCCGTAGCGGCAGAGCTTCATATGGTCATTCCCCCGTCGATTGAATACATGTTTCCGGTCGCGAACAGCGACTCGTCGGATGCCAGAAAAACCAGGATTCCCGTGATGTCGTCCACCGTGCCGAGGCGCCCCATCGGCTGGCGCGCGATGAAGTCCTTCTTCGCCTGCACCGGATCGGGGAAAGCATTGATCCGGTCGTGCAGCGACGGCGTGTCGACCGTGCCCGGACCGATGCAGTTGCAGCGGATGCCCTGCCTGACGTAATCCGCCGCGATCGACTTCGTGAGCCCGATCACCGCCGCCTTGGTGGCGCCGTAGACGAACCGGTTCGGCAGTCCCTTCACGCTCGAGGCGATCGAGGACATGTTGATGATCGAGCCGCCGCCCTTCTTCAGCATCGCGGGCAGGAAGGCGCGCGTGACGAGGTACATCGACTTCACGTTCAGGTTGAAGCTGAAATCCCAGTCCTTCGGCGCGCAATCGAGGATCGTGCCGTGGTGGACGAACCCGGCGCAGTTGAACAGCACGTCGATCGCACCGACCTCGGCCGCGGCCTTCGCGATCGCGGCCTCGTCGGTCACGTCGAGCGCGCGTGTGCGGATCCCGTCCTTGCCTTCGATCTCGGCCAGCGTCTTCGCATTGAGGTCGGTCGCCCAGACCCTGGCGCCTTCGCGCGCGAAGGCGAGCGCGGCGGCGCGGCCGATGCCCTGCCCCGCGGCGGTGATGAACGCAGTCTTGCCGGCGAGCCTTCCTGACATGCCTGTCCTCCCGAGAGCGGGAGCCGATTATAGCGGTTCGGCACCGGCCGACGCGGTACACTTTCGACTCCGTTCACTCCGGGAAGGGCGATGAACCAGCTCGATTTCGCAGGCCGAACCGCGGTCGTCACCGGAGCGGCGCAGGGCATCGGCCTCGCCATCGCCAGGCGCCTGCTCGCCTCCGGCGCCAGGGTGCGTATCTGGGATCGCGACGGTAAGCTGCTCGCG
>JBAUTD010000350.1:0-2018 GCA_049582045.1 Burkholderiales bacterium | reverse complement strand
GCGTCGACCCGGTCCGCCGTGGTGCGCAGCGCCAGCTCGCGCAGCGCGATCAGGTTGCCCTTGCGGAAGAAGTTGTCGATCGCGCGCCGCGCCTGCTCAGGCACGTAGACCTTGCCGGCGCGCAGGCGCTCGAGCAGCTCCTCGGGCGTGGTGTCGATCAGCTCGAGCTCGTCCGCGCCCTCGAACACGCTGTCCGGGACGGTCTCCTGCATGCGGATGCCGGTGATCCCGGCCACCACGTCGTTCAGGCTCTCGATGTGCTGCACGTTCACCGTCGTGTGAACGTCGATGCCCGCCGCGAGCAGCTCCTCGACGTCCTGGCAGCGCTTGGCGTGGCGCGGGCGCGGCTCGCCCTGCACCGGGTTGGTGTGGGCGAGCTCGTCCACCAGCAGCACCCGCGGCTTGCGCGCAAGCGCGGCATCGAGATCGAAGTCGCGCAGGGTCGTGCCGCGGTGCCGCACCTCGAGATAGGGCAGCCGTTCCAGTCCCTCGAGCAGCGCCTCGGTGTCGGCACGGCCGTGCGGCTCGACGTAGCCGACCACCACGTCGACGCCCTTGGCTTTCAGGGCGCGCGCCTCCTCCAGCATCTTGTAGGTCTTGCCGACGCCCGCGGTGGCGCCGAAGAAGATCTTGAGCTTGCCGCGCCCGGCCTTCGCCTCCTCGCGCTGCACACGCGCGAGCAGCGCGTCCGGATCTGGGCGCGGGTCGCTCATCGGGCTACTTTATCGCATCGAGCGCTAGATTGAGCTGCAGCACGTTTACGCGTCGCTCGCCGAGCAGGCCGAGCGTGCGGCCCTCGGTATGTGCCGCGACCAGCCGGCGCAGCGCGTCTTCGGACATGTGGCGCGCGCGCGCGACGCGGCCGACCTGGTATTGCGCGCCCTGCGGGCTGATGTCCGGGTCGAGGCCGCTTGCCGATGCGGTCACGAGATCGGCCGGGACAGGTTGCGTATTGCCCGGATCGGCGTCGCGCAGCGCCTTGACGCGCGCGGCCACCGCCTCGGCGAGCGCCTTGTTGGTCGGCCCGAGGTTCGATCCCGAAGACGAGGCGCCGTTGTAGGGCTGCGGCGAGGTGGCGGAAGGCCGGCTCCAGAAGTACTTCGGATCGCTGAAGGCTTGGCCGATCAGCACGGAGTCGCCGCCGGCCTGCCGCGGGAAGAGCTGCGCCCACGCGGTCACCACGAGTGGATAGACGATTCCGGTGAGGGCCGTCATCACGAGGAACACGAGCAGAGCGGGACGCAGTTCTCTCAACACGGAATTCTCCTCACGCCATTCCGAGCGCAACCAGGGCGAGGTCGATCAGCTTGATGCCGATGAAGGGCGCGACGATTCCTCCCACCCCGTACACGAGAAGATTGCGTCGCAGCAGCGCCTCGGCGCCGACGGGGCGGTAGGGCACGCCCCTGAGGGCGAGCGGGATCAGAGCGATGATGATCAGGGCATTGAAGATCACCGCCGACAGGATTGCCGACGAGGGCGTCGCGAGGTGCATCACGTTCAGGGCGTTCAACTGCGGGTAGGTGGCGGCGAACGCAGCCGGAATGATGGCGAAGTACTTGGCGATGTCGTTGGCGATCGAGAAAGTGGTGAGTGAGCCGCGCGTAATCAGCAGCTGCTTGCCGATTTCGACCACCTCGATCAGCTTGGTCGGGTTCGAGTCGAGGTCGACCATGTTGCCCGCTTCCTTGGCCGCCTGGGTGCCCGAGTTCATCGCCACCGCGACGTCGGCCTGCGCGAGCGCCGGCGCGTCATTGGTGCCGTCGCCGCACATGGCGACCAGGCGCCCGCCCGCCTGCGCCTCGCGAATGAGCTTCAGCTTCGCTTCGGGAGTCGCCTCGGCGAGAAAGTCGTCCACGCCCGCCTCGGCGGCGATCGCGGCCGCGGTAAGGCGATTGTCGCCGGTGATCATGACGGTTCGGATCCCCATGCGGCGCAGCTCGGCGAAGCGCTCGCGGATGCCGCCCTTGACGACATCCTTCAGCTCGATCACGCCGAGCACCCGCCCGCCCTCGGCC
>JBAUTD010000349.1:0-1632 GCA_049582045.1 Burkholderiales bacterium | reverse complement strand
GCCGCCCGGGGCGCGCGAGCTCGGCGAGCGGCTCGGATTCGGCCGCGCGCGACGCGCCCGCCAGCAGTGCCAGCTGAAGCGTCAGGAAACCCGCGACCAGACTCTCGGCCAGGTTCGGAGGAGGCATGGCGAAAGTTTGGCAACGGAAACCCGCCAAACGTTCCGCGAGCGAAAACCGGGGACAGACCCCGATTTCCTTCCGGAGAATCAAGACGCTGCGCTGGAAATCGGGGTCTGTCCCCGGCTTACGGCTTACCAGCTGTAATCGACCGTGTAGCGCAGCACTTGCTCGCCGTTGGCGGGCACGTGCAGCGGGAAGACGACGGTGCGCGCGTCTTCCTTGCGGTAGTCGTGGGTCTTCTGGGTGATCTCCCAGTTGACCCAGCGGTAGAGGTTTTCCTTCACTTCGACCGTGACCGGCTGGTCCTTGTGGTTGCGCAGGCGCACCTCGATCTGCTCGCTCATGGTACGGCGCGAGGTGTCGACCCGGAACGCGAGCTGCTTGCGCTCGCCGACCACGTCGAACGCGGAGCCGAGCTTGATCAGCACCCGCTCGTCCTTGGGGGTGTGGTCGATCGTGTCCTCGCCGATGAACTCGAGCGTGCCGTCGTCGTCCGCCTTGGATACGCGCACCCGCCCCGCGGGCAGCGGCATGCCCATGTTGTTGCGCTTCGAGTTCTCGAACGCGAGGTAGACGTCGACTTTCTTGTTGGTCTGCACGCCGAAGTTGCGGTCGGTGATCGGACTCGGGCCGAAGCCGCGCCAGCCCGGCGCGAGGCCGTAGTAGACGAGCTTCTTCTCGCACGGCACGCCGCGCGCGACCGGGAACAGCTCGATCTGCTTGGTCGAGCGGTCCGGCAGCGTGGTCGGCCGGCCAAGGGTGTAGAGGTGGTACTCGAAGAACGCCTTCTCCTCGAAGCCCGCGACCTTCGACTCCAGCACGGCGCGCGCCGCGGGATAGTTGCCGGCCGCGTAGCCCGGTGGCTGCGCACGCTGCACGTCGCCGGCGACGAGCTTGAGCTTGGCCTCGTCGTAGCCGGCGCCCGAGCGGTTCAGGATGCTGACCCAGGCGCCCACGTCGAGCTTGCAGGCATTGGCGTTCGCGCCTTCGGAATAGGCGAGGTTGTAGTCCGCCCACCAGGTGATGCCGCCGGTCTGGTAGGACACGCGCGCCTTCTGCTTGCCGCCGCGCGCGGCGACGATGTCCCACACCAGGGTCGGGCGCGTGATCAGGCCGCCGGGCAGCTCGGGCAGGCGCACCCCGGCGCTCCCCGACAGCAGCTGCACGCTGCCGTCCTCGCGCCGCAGCACGTAGCCTCCGGCGGTCGAGAGCAGCGTGCCGCGGAAGGTCTCGACCCCGCTGCCGCGCACCTGGTCGACGCTGATCGTGCGGTCGATGTATTTCTCGAGCAGCTTTTGCGTGTTGACCAGGTCGAACTGGAAGTTCTGCTCGATCACGCGCGTTCCCTTCGGATCGGTGAGCGATTCGAAGCTCACCGTGGTCGGGTCGATCAGCGCCGCGACGTCGGAGAAGCGAACGGTGTTCTGCCCCGGCACGAGCTCGAGCTCGCGCAGGTGGCGCACCACCGCGTAGCCGGGCACCGCGCCGCCGCCGCCGTCGCGGTATTGCTC
>JBAUTD010000348.1:0-4551 GCA_049582045.1 Burkholderiales bacterium | reverse complement strand
GGGTCCGGATACGCGCCTGCCTTTGTGCCGCGATCGTGCGCACCGACGCGCGCGCTCGCCGCGCGAACTCGCGCTCGTGCGGCGCCGGCCTGAAGAATCCGGGAATTGAGGCAAGCAGGCGCGGCCTGCGGGGCTTTGCGCCCCACGCGCTGAACACGGCTCGTTGCGGCGGCACCTCGACCACGTCGCTCCCCGACCGCATGAACGCCTTGCCTTCGTTCACCTTGTCGTACACGCCCGGCTCTCCACGCGAGTCGCCCGGAGGGATGTAGGTGACCTCGTGATCTGTGCCGCGCACGCCGATGGTGACCAGGATAGGCGTGCGGATCTCGTACGCGGCGCGGTTGTACTTGCCGATCCAGCCAGTGATGCTGCGTACCGTACCTTTTATCAAATCGAGGATACTTCGATCCTTGTCGCCACCGTCGGCGACATACGCTTCGATCGTCATCCTCGAATTCTCGCGCAGCATGAGGTAGGCGCCGTCCAGCATCCTCAGCTGGGCCTCGCCATTCCTGAAGGTGACGATCGTGTCGCCTTCGTGCACCTCGCTTCCATCGGCGAGCAGGCGACTGTCGCCGACCTGGGGCGTGATCATCGAATCGCCGCTGGCGAATTCCACCGTGCCGGCGAGGCGCGGCGCGGCGGCGGCCGCGGAATCCGGAACCTGGCCGTAGGCCGGCGAGCAAAGCAGCGCCAGTCCGAGCGCAATTGCTCTGGCGCTGGCGAATCTATCGCGAGGCATCCGGGTCGCGTCCACGTTGCGCACTATCACAGATGCCGTTGGCGGGAATCAAGCACCACTGCGTGCCGGCCGCGTTCCTTGAAAAAGCACTGATTATTAGCGTATAATTCTCTCTTTTTTCCCGCGGAGCGCCATCCATGTCCCGTGTCTGTGAAGTCACCGGCAAGAAGCCGATGAAGGGCAACCTGGTCTCGCACGCCAACAACAAGACCCGACGCACCTTCCAGCCCAACCTGCACTACCGCCGCTTCTGGGTCGAGAGCGAAAACCGCTGGGTTCGCCTGCGCGTATCGACCGCCGGCCTGCGCCGCATCGATAAGCTGGGCATCGACGCGGTGCTGGCCGAGGTGCGCGCCAAGGCGAAAGCCAAGGCAAAGGCCGAAGCGAAGGCTTAACCGGATCCCCCTATCATGCGTGAAAAGATCAAGCTCGAGTCGTCGGCCGGCACCGGCCACTTCTACACCACGACCAAGAACAAGCGCACCACACCAGACAAGCTGGAGATCAAGAAGTACGATCCCAAGGCGCGCAAGCACGTGATGTACAAGGAAACCAAGCTCAAATAGCCGTCCGCAAGACAATAAAAAAGCCCGCCAATGGCGGGCTTTTTTTTGTTGCGAGGCTGACGCCGCCGCTATGCGTAGCAGCGCAAGCGGCGCGAGAAATCCTGCAGGGGTGCGATTCCGCTCGACTCCGCGCGATGGCACCAGTCCTGAAGCTGACGCAGCAGCTGTTCCTTGGACGCGCTGGAGCGCTCCCAGATCGCCATCAGCTCGTGCCTCATCGCGACCAGCGTCGCCAGGGCGCGGGAGTTCCGCAGGGCATCGGTCAGGCGCACGCGCTCCGCTTCGGAAAGCTCCTGCACGCGCAGCACCACGCGCTTCAGGGATTTGAGGGCTTCCGCGTCGCGCGGCGACCAATGCGCCAGCCGCTGCACTTCCTCGCGGTAGGTCTTCTTGATCGACTTGGCGTAGCGCGACAGAACGTCGTAGCGGTTGGCGATCACGGCATGCAGCGTGTCGAGGTCGGCAGCGGGCTTGGGTGCGGCGAAGCGAGGCGTCGGCGCGACCTTCTTGACCGTCGCGAGGCCCAGCATCTCCATCAACCTGATGTACATCCAGCCGATGTCGAACTCGTACCACTTCGAGGACAGCTTGGCCGACGAAGCAAAGGCGTGATGATTATTGTGCAGCTCCTCGCCCCCGATCAGGATGCCCCAGGGCACGATATTGGTGCTCGCATCAGCGCAGCCGTAGTTGCGGTAGCCGAAGAAGTGGCCGATGCCATTGATGACGCCAGCGGCCCAGAACGGTATCCACACGATCTGGGTAAGCAGGATCAGCGCGCCTGGGACCAGGCCGAACAGCGCAACGTCGACCGCGCCCATCAGCGTGAGGCCCAGGATCGGATGCCGCGTATAAAGATTGCGCTCCATCCAATCGTCGGGCGTGCCGTGACCGTAGCGCTCGAGCGTCTCGCGGTTGTAGGACTCCTTCACATACAGGAACACGCCGGCCCACAACACGCGATTGATGCCATAGACCTGCGGGCTGTGCGGGTCCTCGGCAGTCTCGCATTTGGCGTGGTGCTTGCGGTGAATGGCCGCCCATTCCTTGGTCACCATGCCGGTGGTGAGCCAGAGCCAGAAGCGGAAGAAGTGCGACGCAATCGGATGAAGATCGAGCGCGCGGTGCGCCTGATGGCGGTGCAGGAAGATCGTCACGGAAGCGATCGTGACGTGGGTCAAGCCCAGCGCCACGAGCATGTAGCCCCACCAGGGCAAATCGAAAAAACCAGAAAAAATCATCAAGTTGGCTTCTAATGGTGATTATGAACGTCAGGTGCGCGTCATTCTACGCGAATCCCCGCGCCTCGCAAGGAACAATCTCTAATGCGCTCATTCGCGCGCAGTCGAGGCCGTAACCCCGCGCTTCGAAAGGAGAAAGCGCTCGCGCGCGACGCGTGTGCAAAAATTCCTCTCGACCGCAATCCCATGGGCGCCCGCCGATGCTAGAGCTGCTGACCGACCCCCAGACCTGGATCGCATTCGCCACCCTCACGGCGCTCGAACTCGTGCTCGGGATCGACAACGTGATCTTCATCTCCATACTAGTGGATCGCCTGCCCGCCGCCCAGCGCGAGCGCGCGCGCCGCATCGGCCTGCTCGGCGCAATGTTCATGCGCATCGGCCTGCTGCTGGTCCTCGCATGGATCATCGGCTTGACCGCACCGCTGCTCAGCATCCTTGGCCAGGAGATTTCGGGGCGAGACCTGATCCTGATCCTGGGAGGCCTGTTCCTGCTGTGGAAGAGCACAAGGGAAATTCACCAGCTGCTCGAAGGCGCGGAGGAGAATCCCGCAACGGTGAGGGCGCACGCGACCTTCGGCGCCTTGATCATCCAGATTATGCTGATCGACCTCGTGTTTTCTCTCGATTCGATCATTACCGCGGTGGGAATGGTGAAGGAAGTCGCGGTGATGGTCGCGGCGATCGTGGTGTCGGTGGCGTTGATGATGGCCTTCGCCGGCGCGATCGGGCGCTTCATCTCGGCGCATCCGACTATCAAGATGCTCGCCCTGTCGTTCCTGGTGGTGATCGGCGTTCTGCTGATCGCGCAAGGCTTCGACCACGAGGTGCCGAAGGGCTATGTCTACTTCGCCATGGCGTTCGCGGTCTGCGTGGAGATGCTGAACATCCGCATGCGCCGCGTCATGGTCAAGCCGGTGCACCTGCACTCGCGCTACGGCCGCAGCGACGATCAAGCGCCGGATTGACCGTCTCGGCGGCGCTCGAGCGCTGCGGCGAAGAACCCGTCGGTGCCATGCAGGTGCGGCCACAGGCGCAGGCGCTCGCCCGCTGCCAGCCCGATGCGCTGCGCCGCGAGCAGCTCGCCGCACGGCAGCGCAGCGAACTCCGGGTGGTGCTCGACGAAGCGCTCGACCACCGCCTCGTTTTCCGCCTCAAGGATGCTGCAGGTCGCGTAGACCAGCCGCCCACCCGGCTTCACCAGTCGGGCCGCCGCGCGCAGGATGCGCAGTTGCTTTTGCGCCAGTTCGACGACCGCGTCGGGGCCGTGGCGCCATTTGAGGTCCGGGTTGCGCCGCAGTGTGCCAAATCCGCTGCACGGCGCATCGACCAGGACCCGGTCAAGCTTTCCGCTCAGCCGCTTGGCGCGCACGTCACCCTCGCCCGCGAGCGCGAGCGGGTGAACGTTCGAAATGCCTGCGCGCGCCGCGCGAGGAGCGAGCGCGTGCAGCCTCTTGGCCGACACGTCCATCGCGTACAGCCGTCCGGTGCCACGCATGAGCATCGCCATCGCCAGGGTCTTGCCGCCTGCCCCGGCGCAGAAGTCGGCCACCATCTCCCCGCGCCGCGGCGCCACCAAGTAGGCGAGCAGCTGGCTGCCCTCGTCCTGCACCTCGACCAGCCCCTGCTCGAAAAGCGGGTGCCGGTTGATTGCCGGCTTGCCCGCGAGCCGGATCCCTGCCGGCGAGTACGGCGTCGGTCCGCAGGCGAGTCCGCTCGATGCGAGGGCTGCGAGCGCGCCGTCCCGATCGGTGCGCGCGAGATTCACGCGCAGATCGAGCGGCGCCGGGTTCAATAACCCCTGCGCAATGCGCATCGCCTCCGCCTGCCCCTGCTCCGCCTCCAGGCGCTGCCACAACCAATCCGGCAGGTCGGCTCTTACCGCGGCGGGCCAGGTCGTCTCTTTCGCCGAGTGCGCGTGCGCCAGCATCGCCGCCTCGCCTGGACGCAGCACGCCTTCCAGCGCGCGCGCGGAAAATCCCTGCACGCGCGACAACGC
>JBAUTD010000347.1:0-3474 GCA_049582045.1 Burkholderiales bacterium | reverse complement strand
GGCGGAGGGCACGCGCGCGAACGCGAGGGCGCAGGCGACGATCGCAGCCGCGAGCCGGCCCATGGCTCGCATCACCGCAACCTCGGTTCCTGGCGCCTGGACAATGGGCCGACGAGATCGCGCATCTTTCGCTTCGGCGCGTCCGCCGGCTCGTCGGGGTCTGCCATGCGCCGCAGGCTGTCCCGGATGTCGTAAAGCGTCGCCAGCGGCCCGAGCACGACGCCCGCGGAAACGACCCCGAGCACGAGCCCCACCAGCGCGCCCAGCCATCGTCCGTAACTGGTGAAGAAGAGCTCCGGGCGCGTCTCGGCGCCCATGTAGCCGCCGACCACGCCTCCCACGATGATCACCGCCGCCGCGATGACGATCGTCGCGCGGCCCACGGCCGAAAGCAATTTGATCATGGTAGCCACCTCCCGGTACATTTGATGCTACCTAGTCTAACAATCCTGCAATAGATGCGATCGAGCTCTACGACGGCGGCTCCGGGCGCCCAAGTCGAATCCACGGTGCTGGCGGTCGCGAATTTGCGCAAGCGCTACGGCGCCGCCACGGCGGTGGACGGCGTCAGCTTCTCGGTCGGCCGCAACGAGATCGTCGGCCTGGTGGGGCCCAACGGCGCGGGCAAAACCACCATCATCAACATGATTCTCGGCGTCCTGGCGCCGAGCTCGGGGACGATCCAGGTCGGCGGCGTGGACATCGCCGCGGACCGTTCCCGGGCGCTGCAAGGCACGAATTTCGCCGCGGTCTACGCGCCGCTGCCGGGCAACCTGACCGTCTACCAGAACCTGCGCGTGTTCGGCCTGTTCTACAGCGTCGCCGACCTGCGCGCGCGAATCGACGCGCTGCTCGGGCAGTTCGAGCTCGAGCGCTTCCGCGACGTGAAGTGCGGCGTGCTCTCCTCGGGCGAGCAGACCCGCGTCGGTCTGGCCAAGGCCTTGCTCAACCGCCCGCTCCTGCTGCTGCTCGACGAGCCGACCGCCTCGCTCGATCCCGCGGCGGCGCGCGACATCCGGGCGCGGATCCACGAGTCCGCCGCTCAAGGATCGACCGGCATCCTGTGGACCTCGCACAACATGTACGAGGTCGAGGAGGTCTGCGACCGGGTGCTGTTCCTCTCGCGCGGCCGGATCCTGCTCGAAGGCAATCCGAAAACGCTCCCCGGCGAGCACGGCAGGCAGAGCCTCGAGGACCTCTTCGTCGCCGTGGCGCGCGAGCCGCTCGGCTTCGCGGACCATTGAGCGCCGTGTCCCCCACCCGCACCTTCGCCGTCGTCCTGCGCCAGGCTTACCTCATCCGCGGCAGCTTCTCGCGCATGTTCCCCCTGTTCGCCTGGGTCGGCATCGACATGATCCTGTGGGGCTACATCACCCGATACCTCAACCAGGTCAGCGCCTCCGGCCTCGACTTCGTGCCCGCCTTGCTGGGCGCGGTGCTGCTGTGGGACTTCCTGGTCCGGGTAATGCAGGGCGTGACCATGGCCTTCTTCGAGGACGTCTGGTCGCGCAACTTCCTCAACATCTTCGCCACCCCGCTATCGGTGGCCGACTACCTCGCCGGCCTGATCGTCACCAGCGTCGCCACCAGCGCGGTGGGCCTGGCGATCATGCTCGCGCTCGCCACCACCATCTTCGGCCTGTCCTTCCTCTCCTACGGAATCGTGATCGTCCCCTATCTCGCGATCCTCTTCCTGTGCGGCATCGCCCTGGGCATCGTAAGCTGCGCCGCCGTCCTGCGCCTGGGCCCCGCCGCCGAATGGTTCATCTGGCCCTTGCCCGCGCTCATCTCTCCCTTCGCCGGCGTCTTCTACCCGATCGAGACCCTTCCTACCTGGATGCAATACATCTCCGCCATGCTGCCGCCGTCCTACGTCTTCGAAGGCATGCGCACCATCGTCAACGGCGGCCCCGTCTCCCTCGAAGCCGCCCTCTGGGGCGGCGGCCTCGCCATCATCTACCTCTTCGCCGCCTGCTGGTTCTTCACCCGCACCTACCGCTACGCCGTCCGCACCGGCCTCCTCGCGCGCTACGCCGCCGAAAGCGCCGCCTAGGAAAGTCGACGACATAACTTGTTACACACGCTCACAGTCCTTTCAGCGTGCTCGACGAACAATGGGCGCTCACCGTTTCTTGAACGGCGGCGAGCGTGTCTCGACTGAAGCATCCGATCAGGACAATTGGCTTGGCCTTGCTGCTGGCCGCGCAGGCGGCGCAGGCGTCGGCGTCAGGACTGGACGTCGACCGGACGATGGACGAGGCGACGGCGCGGGCGATGCTGGGGCGGTTCGGCTACGGCGCCGATCCGGCGAGCCTGGCCGCCGCGATGCGCGAGACGCCTCGGCGGTACCTGACGCGTGCGCTTCAGGGCCGGTCCACCTTGCCGCCGGACATCGCGGCCGGGATCGCCGCGCTCCCCATCTCCCGGCCGCTGGATTCGGTCTGGGCCGAATACGGACCCGGCGGCGCCGCGCGAAACGTCGACCGGGATGCGGATGCCCGCAAGGCGCTGCAGAAGGCGGAGCGCGCTTATATCGTTGCCGCCGTCCAGGCCCGGTTGCTGACCATGGCCAATTCCGACAACCAGGGGCACGAAGCCCTGCTGTCGTTCTGGCTCAACCACTTCTCGATCTACGGCCCGAAGGCCGTCGACAAGCTGCTGGCTTGGGACTACACCCTTTCGCTCGAGCGCGCGATGGCCGACGACTCGTTCGAGTCCTTGCTCCGGGCGAGCTTCTTTCATCCGGCGATGCAGGTCTATCTCGACAATGCCCGCTCCACCGCGCCCGATTCCGCGATGGCGCGCTTTGCCGAGGGGCGCGGCAAGACGCTGGGCGTGAACGAGAACCTGGCGCGCGAAGTCATGGAGCTGCACACCCTGGGCGTCGGCTCCGGCTATACCCAGCAGGACGTGCAGCAGCTGGCGCGCATCATCACCGGGGCCGGCGTGTACTCGCCGCGCATGCGGCAGCAGGCGCTCGAGCGCGCCGGCGCGACGCGCAACGGGCTGTTCCTGTTCGATCCGCGCCGGCACGACTTCGGCGCCAAGACCTTCCTCGGCCAGGATTTCCCTTCCGGGCATGGCCTGGACGAGATCGATCGCGCGCTGCACATGCTGGCCGCCAATGCGGCCACAGCCCGCCACATTTCCTTCAAGCTCGCGCGGCGCTTCCTGTCGGATGATCCGCCCGGGGACGTCGTCGACGCCATGACCCGGGCCTACGTGCGCAGCGGCGGCCGGATTTCGGCGACCCTGATGCCGCTGATCGCTTCTCCCGCGTTCGCGGCCTCGCTGAAGCGACCGGACAAGTTCAAGGAACCGATCGACTTCATTGTCTCGGCATCGCGCGCAGCCTGCTCGGGGCGGCCGATCGGCAACGGCTTGCTGCTCGCTGCCGCCGCGCGCGACATGGGCGAGGCGCCCTACCTGCATTCCACGCCGGACGGGTACGGCGCGCGCGAATCCGACTGGCTG
>JBAUTD010000346.1:0-3200 GCA_049582045.1 Burkholderiales bacterium | reverse complement strand
GCGGTGGCGAGCGTTCACCTCATCGGCGTGGCCCTGCTGGTGGGCTCGGTTGCGGCGCTCGATCTGCGCCTGCTCGGCCTGTCGCGCAAGCTTTCGGTGCGGCGGCTCGCGGCGCACCTGCTGCCGTGGAGCGCGGCGAGCTTCCTGCTGATCGTGCCGAGCGGGCTATTGATGTTCCTAGCGCGCGCCGAAGAGCTGATCGGAAGCCCGCTGTTCGCGCTCAAGATGATGCTGCTGCTGGCCGCCGGCACCAACGCGGCGGTGTTTCACGCGGCAGTGTTCCGCGGCGCTTCCGCGTGGGATGTCGATGTCCCGCCGCCGTGGCAGGCGCGCGCCGCCGCCGCGCTCTCGCTCGCGATCTGGGTCTCGGTGATCGTCTGCGGCCGGCTGCTGGCGAAAGCCTAAAACCCGATACGCGATCTCTTCGATCCGCGCCCGTCCTGGATGTCGTCCGGGCTCACTTCGCCGCGCCCGGCGAGCTTGGCGTTGCCGAAGCCGAGCTGCACCGCGCGCCGCATTTCGCGCGGGGTGAGTTCCGCCAGTCGCTCGAGCACGGGCTGCGGCGGGGTCTCCGGGAACTGCCGGCCCCAGTCGTGCGCGGCGCGGATCTCGCGGTAGATCGCCAGGGCGATGCGCGCCGCCGCGTCCGCGTCCGGCGGCTCGATCTGGTACACGTTCATCCGGTTCAGGATCGGCTCCGGAATGCGCGCCGCGTCGTTCGCGGTGGCGAACCACACCGCGCCCGAGGCGTCGATCGGGATTTCCACGAACTCGTCCACGAACTGCATCGCGGTGTGCGATTCGAGCAGCGCGTAGAGCGCGCCCAGCGGATCGTACTGGCCGCCGTCAGCCGCCTTGTCGAGCTCGTCGACCACCATCACCGGGTTGGCGTACTCGCCGTGCAGGAAGGTGTCGAAGACCTTGCCCGGCTTGGCGTTCTTCCACTGCGAGGAGGCGCCCGACAGGATCCAGCCCGCGGTGAGCGAACTCATCGGCACGAAGCCGAAGCCGGTGCCGAGCAGGCCCGCGATGCGTCTGGCGAAGTGCGTCTTGCCGATTCCCGGCTCGCCCAGCAGCAGGGTGGGCGGCAGCTCGACCGAATCCTCGGAATCGATGCACAGCGCGAGGTGCTTGCGCATATCCTCGAGCACCTCGCCGAAGTTGGGCAGCTCTTCGAACAGCTCGTCCATCTGCGGCATGGACGAGGGCTTGACGGTAAAGCGCTGGCCGCCCATGCGCCGCATCTTCTCGTACAGCGCGCGCAGCGCTTCGCTCGCCGACGGGGTGAGCTCCTGCAGGGCCTTGTCGACGTCCGCGAGGTTATAGACGTCCTTGAAGCCCGCGACCGGAATTGCGACGTTTGCCGACATTTTTCTACCTCCTCGTTTTCGGCGGCATGCCCGCGCGAAAAACGTAACACGACGCCTGATTCCGAAGCAATAGTCGGGCCACGCGATGGCAGCCGACGCACTTGAGTGCTAACGGGCCGGGGCCAAGGTTGCCAAAGCGGGCCCCGCGTGATTCAATCCCGGCTGAGGTCGATGCGATGACGCGCTGGTTCTACGGCTTTTTCTTCTACTTCCCGCGCCCACTGGCGGAAGGGAACGGCTAGCCGCATCTCGACGAATCCCGAAAAACCGCCAGTGCCTCAAGCCTGGCGGTTTTTTTTTGCCCCCCACGAAGGCCCATCATGACCACGCCTACCGACAGCTACCCCGCCTCCTCGCCGCTCGACAGGACTTCGCTCACGGACGACGAGCGGATCGAGAACATCGTTCCCCTGCCGCCGCCTGAGCACCTGATCCGGTTCTTCCCGATCCAGGGCACCGCTGTCGAGACGCTGATCGCGGATACGCGGCGCCGGGTGCGCGACATCCTGCATGGGCGCTCCGATCGCCTGCTGGTGGTGATCGGGCCGTGCTCGATCCACGACCCGGTCGCGGCGCTTGCCTACGCCGAGCGCCTCGCCGTCGAGCGCACCCGCTTCGCCGGCGAGCTCGAGGTGCTGATGCGGGTCTATTTCGAGAAGCCGCGCACCACCGTGGGCTGGAAGGGCCTGATCAACGATCCCTACATGAACGGCAGCTTTCGGATCAACGAGGGACTGCGCATCGCGCGCGACCTGCTGGTGCGCATCAACCAGGCCGGCGTTCCGGCCGGCTGCGAGTTCCTCGACGTGATTTCGCCGCAGTACATCGGCGACCTGGTGTCCTGGGGCGCGATCGGCGCGCGCACCACCGAATCGCAGGTGCACCGCGAGCTCGCCTCGGGCCTTTCCGCGGCGGTCGGGTTCAAGAACGGGACCGACGGCAATGTGCGCATCGCGGTCGACGCGATTCTCGCTGCGCGCCAGAAGCACCATTTCCTTTCGGTGCACAAGAGCGGACAGGTATCGATCGTCGAGACGCGCGGCAACGACGACTGCCACATCATTCTGCGCGGCGGGCGGCAGCCCAATTACGACGCGCAGAGCCTGGACGGCGCCTGCAGCGAGCTTCGCAACGCGGGTCTTCCCGAGCGCCTGATGATCGATTGCTCGCACGCCAACAGCCGCAAGGACTTCCGGCGCCAGCTCGAAGTCTGCGCCGAGACCGGCGCGCAGGTCGCCGCGGGCGACGTTCGCATCATCGGCGTGATGGTCGAGTCGAACCTGGTCGAGGGGCGCCAGGATCTCAAGCCGGGCCGGCAGCTCACTTTCGGCCAGAGCGTCACCGATGCCTGCCTGGGCTGGGAAGCGTCGGTCGAGCTGCTCGCGGGTCTGGCGCAGGCGGTCGCGAAGCGGCGCGAGACGAACGCGGTGCGCGACGCCACCGCGGCCGAGGACTGAGCCCTGCACGCGCTCTCGCCCGAGGTGATCGGCGCCGCGGCGCTGATCGTGCTCGGCGCCTACGTCGTGTACGGCATGACCGGCTTCGGCTCCACCGTGCTCGCCATGCCGCTGCTGGCGCAGATGCTGCCGCTCAAGTTCGCGGTGCCGCTGATGCTGCTGCTCGACCTCACGGCTTTCGCGCTGTTCGGCGCGCGCCTCCGGCGCGGTATCCGCTACGACGAGATTCGCTGGCTCGCGGCGTTCATGCTCGCGGGAATGGCGCTCGGGCTGACGCTGCTGATCCGCGTTCCGGAGCAGCGCCTGCTCGCCGGTCTGGGCCTGTTCGTGCTCGCCTACGCCGCCTACGGACTGACGCGGCGCGGCGTTGCGG
>JBAUTD010000345.1:0-1765 GCA_049582045.1 Burkholderiales bacterium | reverse complement strand
GCATAGAAGTCGGCGCGCGCGGCCTCCTCGGGCGGCAGCGTGGGGGAGAACTCGAGCGGCGCGGCGTCGGCGCTCATTTGCGCACCGGATAATCGAGGATCGACGGCTCGTCCTTCGATTCCATCATGTCCACGACCCGGCAGTCGGCGCACATCTGCAGCCGCCTGAGCGCGCCGCCGCCCGCGAACATCGAGTGCGCGGTCAGCTTGCCGAGCATGTTGTCGATCAGCTGGCGGGTGCCGAAGGGCTTGCCGCAGCGCACGCAATTGAATGGCTCGGCTTCGTTCAGGGTCACCGCCTGTTTCGCCTGCGCAGTGAGCAGCAGGCGCGGAACGAGCGAGATGGAGCCCTCGGGACAGGTGTCGGCGCATAGCCCGCACTGAACGCAGTTGCGCTCGATGAAGCGCAGCGCCGGCGTCTCGGGCGCGTCCTGCAGCGCGGCTTCAGGGCAGGCGCCGATGCACGCCTTGCACAGGGTGCAGCTTTGCCTGTCGAGCTCGAGCGCGCCGAACGGCGCGCCCCTCGTCAGCGCGATCTGCTCCTGCGGTGCGGGCGCGTGCCTGGCCAGGTGGTCGAGCTCGAAATCGAGCGCGCCGCGCTTCTCGGCCGCAAGGTTGAAGCCCGCCGGCGTCGGTACACCCTTGGCCGGCTGCATGGCCCACAGCGCACGCTCGAGCTCGGCCACGCCCTCGGCGCGGATCAGCTCGAAATGCCTGCCGGCATAGCCGAGCGCGTTGAGGATGGTCTCCGCGTGACTCATCTGTTCCTCGAGCGCCGCACCGTAGGCTTCGGCCTCGCGCCCGGTCGACACGACCGCCACCTGGCTCGCGCCGTAGCAGATCGCGCCCAGCAGCAGGTCGATGCCGATCGAGGCGACGTGGAAAGTCTCGACTGGAATCGCGCGCGCGGGCAGCCCCTTGCCGCCGCGCAGCGCGTGGCGCCCGACGCCCTGCACCAGGTCCCGGCCGCCTTCCATGTTGTGCAGCACCAGGCAGGCGTCCTTTCCGCCCGCCTCGCGATAGGTGCCGAGCAGCGCCTTCAGGCGCCGCCCCATGTCCGGCACCCGCGGATAGGCGTAGCCCATCGCGCCGGAAGGGCACACGGTCGCGCACCCGCCGCAGCCGGCGCACAGGTGCGACTCGACCTTGACGTGGTCGCCGTCGGCGCTGATCGCGCCGGTCGAGCAGACGTCGATGCAGCGGTTGCAGCCATGGCGCCCCGAGCGGCTGTGGGCGCAGATGCGCTCCTTGTAGACGACGAACCTGGGCTTCTCGAACTCGCCCACCAGCTGCGCGAGCTCGGCTGCCGCGAGCGCCTGATCGAGCGGGTCGGCACCCGGCGCGGCGTAGCCCTGCGGCAGCTCGTGCGTGCGCACCAGCGGCTCGGCCGAGAGGTCGAGCACCATGTCGAAGCGCTCGCTGCGTACGCGGTCCTGGCGCGCGAAGTCGACCGCACCGATCGCGCCGCAGGCCTTGACGCAGGCGCGGTGCGACTTGCACTTGTCGAGGTCCACCTGGTAGGTGAAGTCGATCGCGTTCTCGGGGCAGGCCGCGACGCACGCGTTGCAGCGCGTGCAAAGCTCTAGGTCGATCGGATTGTCCTGCGTCCATTCGACCTCGAACGCGCCGAGCCAGCCCGCGACCCGCACCGGCTTGCCCGACCAGACCGGGTAGCGGCGCTCGAGCGGCAGCTCGCCGCCCTCGCTGCGCGTGATCAGCACGCTCACGTCGAGCCGCTCGGCGAGCCGCTGCGCCCAGTCGAGCGC
>JBAUTD010000344.1:0-2029 GCA_049582045.1 Burkholderiales bacterium | reverse complement strand
GCCCCGGGCTGAGCGCCGCGAGGGCGTCGGGGAACACCGGCGCCGCGCCGGCGGCGAGCGCCACCTTCACGTTCGGCTCGATGCCCTTGTGCCAGATGGTGTGCCCGTCGGGCGTGAGCCATTCGCGCACCGCCAGCATCAGCGCCGATCCGTCGGGCAGGCCGAACTCCTCCAGCACCGTCCCGGTGCCGAAAGTCTTCTGGCCGACGACGACCGCGCGCTTGGCATCCTGCAGGGCGCCCGAGACGATTTCGGCCGCGCTCGCGGTTCCGGCGTTGACGAGCACCGCCACGGGGATCTCCAGCCGGTCCTTCTCGTTCTCGACCGCCACGGGCTGGAGCTTCCCTCGGGAGTTCTTCTCGAGCAGCACGTTGCCGCTCTGAAGGAACTCGCTTGCCACCGCGACCGCCTGCGTGAGCAGCCCGCCCGGGTTGTCGCGCAGGTCGAGCACCACCGCTTTTGCCCCCGCCGACCGCAGCCCCGCGATCGCCCGGCGAAGGCTCTTGTCCATGCTCTCGCCGAAGGACGCGATGCGCAGATCGGCGATCATCGTGCCCGGCACCATGTGCCAGCTGACCAGCTTCGGATGGATCACCGCGCGCACGATCTCGACGCTGCGGGTCCGGTCGGTGCCCGGGTCGCGCACCGACAGCGTCACTTTTGTTCCTGCAGGCCCGCGGATGCGGCTCACCACGTGCTCGAGCGTCTGCCCGGCGATGTCGCGCCCGTCGACCTTGAAGATCACGTCGCCGGCGCGCAGCCCTGCCTTCTGCGCTGGAGAGCCGTCCAGCGGAGCGACGATCACCACCCGCTTGTCGCGCATGCGCACCTCGGCGCCGATGCCGGGAAAGTGCCCCTGCAGCTGCTGCTTGTTCGCCCGCACCATTTCGGGCGTGAGAAAAACGCTGTGCCCGGTGTCCCCGAGCGAATCCACCATGCCGCCGATCGCGGCGTAGGTCAGGCGCTGCGGCTTGACCGCGCTGCGATCCACGTAGTGCTCCTGGATCAGGCCGTCGGCCTGGGCGATGAGCTTGAGGTCGAGCTGCGCGTCGCTCGCCGGGTCGAACGCCGCCAGCACCTGGCGCTCGAGGATCACGCCGCCTGTCATCGCGAACAGGATCAGGCCGATGAGCCCCGCCAGAGTGAAGCGGTAGCGTCCTTCGCGGGTCAGGGGGTCTCGAGGCATGACGGCTCCTTACGCCTCAACCTCGTACACCAGCCTTAAGAGGAGCTGAAGGAGGCGGTCATCGCCCCGACCGCGTCAGCCGACTTTCAGCAGCTCGACTTCGAACAGAAGCGTGGCGTTGGGCGGGATGACGCCGCCGGCGCCGCGCGCGCCGTAGCCGAGCGCGGGCGGGATGGTGAGCAGGCGCGTGCCGCCGACTTTCATACCCTGCACGCCCTCGTCCCAGCCCTTGATCACGTGGCCGGCGCCGAGCGGGAAGTCGAACGGGTCGCCGCGGTCCTTGCTCGAGTCGAACTTGCGGCCCTTGATCACGCCGTCGGTGAGCCAGCCGGTGTAGTGCACGGTGACGTGCTGGCCCGCGGCGGCGGCCGCGCCGCTGCCTTCAACGACTTCCTCGATCTTCAGTCCGCTCGCGGTGGTGGTCGTTTTCATGGCGCCATTCTAAACTAATGCGCGTGAGCCGAAGCGTCCTGGACGAAGAGCACATCCACCCCGCGGTACGCGACAAGATCGCCGCGCACCAAGCGGACTTCGTGCGCGAGGTGATCGAGGCGGTGGCGGCGAACGACATCGTGGTGGTCGGCATGGCGCAGAATCCGTTCCCGAAAAAGGCGCGCCGGCTGCTCGACGCCGCCAAGCTCGACTACAAGTACATCGGCCACGGCAGCTACCTCTCCGGCTGGCGGCGGCGCAATGCGCTCAAGATGTGGACCGGCTGGCCGACTTTCCCGATGGTGTTCGTGCGCGGCGTGCTGGTGGGCGGCGCGGACGACCTCGAGCGGCTGATGGCGCGCGGCGAGCTCGAGCGGATGCTCGGGCGCTAGGAGGCGGCCGCCTTCGCCT
>JBAUTD010000343.1:0-4393 GCA_049582045.1 Burkholderiales bacterium | reverse complement strand
TCGACCAGGTGACGGTCGTCGGCCACTTCGACGCGGGTCGCGAACTCGCGCATCACCTGCGCCGCGGCGGCGATCTCCCCGATCGTTTCCTTCTTGACCCGCAGGCCGATGAGAAAGCCGGCGATCTGCGCCGGCGTCAGCTCGCCGCGCATGATCTGCCGCATGACGTGGAGCATCTCGTCGTGGAAGATCTCCCGGTGCTCGACGGTGCGCTGGATCGCCTCGGCGATCGTGATCTGCTTCATTGGACCCTCCCCTGCAGAAAATTCTTCAGCATCTGGTGGCCGTGCTCGGTGAGCAGCGCCTCGGGATGGAACTGCACGCCTTCGACTGCAAGCTCCAAGTGGCGCAGGCCCATGATTTCGCCGTCCTCGGACCGCGCCGTGACCACGAGGCAGGCCGGCACCGACTCGCGCTCGACCACCAGCGAGTGGTAGCGCGTGGCGACGAAGTCCTGCGGCAGCCCGGCGAACACACCCTTTTCGTCATGATGGATGTGCGAGACCTTGCCGTGCATCACCTGATTCGCCCGCACCACGCGCCCCCCGAACGCCTGCCCGATCGCCTGGTGGCCGAGGCATACGCCCAGGATCGGCACCCGCCCCGCGAGGCGCTCGATCAATCCGAGCGAGATCCCCGCTTCGTTCGGCGTGCACGGCCCGGGCGAGAGCACGATCCGCGCCGGCGCCATGGCCTCGACGTCCTCGACCGAGACCTCGTCATTGCGCAGCACCCTGACCTCCTCACCCAGCTCGCCGAAGTACTGCACCAGGTTGTAGGTGAACGAGTCGTAGTTGTCGATCATCACGAGCATCGCGCCCTCCCCTAGCGAGACGCCGCCCGCGGCGTGGTGCCCGGCAGCGCGCCGGCGCCGGAGGCATGCTCGGCGGCCGCAACCTCGGCGGCGCGCAATATCGCGCGCGCCTTGTGCTGCGTTTCCTGCCACTCGGATTGCGGGTCGGAATCGGCGACGATTCCCGCCGCCGCCTGCACGTGCAGCAGGCCGTCCTTCACCACCGCGGTGCGGATCGCGATCGCGACGTCCATGTCGCCGTTGAAGCCCAGGTAGCCCACGGCGCCGCTGTAGACGCCGCGCTTGACCGGCTCGAGCTCGTCGATGATCTCCATTGCGCGCACCTTCGGCGCGCCGCTGACGGTGCCGGCAGGGAAGCTGGCCTCGAACACGTCGATCGCGTCCAGCCCGGGCGCGATCTTGGCCTCGACGTTCGAGACGATGTGCATTACGTGCGAGTAGCGCTCGATCACCATCTTCTCGGTGACGCGCACGCTGCCGGTCGCGGCGACCCGTCCGGCGTCGTTGCGCCCCAGATCGATTAGCATCACGTGCTCGGCGCGCTCCTTGGGATCCGAAAGCAGATCCTCGGCCGCCCGTGCGTCCTCCTCCTCGGTACGCCCGCGCGGCCGCGTGCCGGCGATCGGCCGCAGGGTGATCGCGTCGCCGGCGAGCCGCACCAGGATCTCGGGCGACGCACCTACCACGTGGTGGTCGCCGAAGTCGAAGTAGAACATGTAGGGCGAGGGATTGAGGCCCCGCAGCGCGCGGTAAAGCGTCAGCGGAGGCGCCTCGAACGGACGCGTGGTGCGCTGGGATATCTGCACCTGCATGCAATCGCCGGCGAAGATGTACTCCTTAGAGCGGCGCACCGCCTCGAGAAACCCCTCTTCGCTGAAGGTCCGGCTGAGCGGCGCCGGTTCGCCGCCGGGCGCTTCGACCGCCAGCGCGAGCACCATGCTATCCGGCAAGGGCGTGGTAAGCCGCGCGCGCAACCGCATGAGCCGCTCGGTCGCGGCGCGGTAGGCATCGGGCTGCTGCGGATCGGCATAGACCACGAGATAGAGCTTGCCCATGACGTTGTCGACCACGGCCAGCTCGTCCGAGACGAGCAACAGCATGTCCGGGGTTCCGAGCGGGTCGGGTTTGTCGCCGGCGAGGGCGCGCGACTCGATGTGGCGCACCATCTCGTAACCGAAATAACCCACCAGCCCGCCGCCGAAGCGCAATGCCGCCGGCACCGGCGCGACGCGATGGCGCTTGAGATAGGCGCGTACGTACTCCAAGGGGTTCGCGTCATCGACGCGTTCGAGACAGACATCCGCGCCGCGCGCGTCGCGCAGCAGCCTGCGCACCGTCGAGCCGCGCGCCTCGATCCGTTCGGCGCATGCCAGGCCGATGAACGAGTAGCGCCCGAAGCGCTCCCCGCCAACAACGGACTCGAGCAGGTAGGAATACGGACCGTTCGCCAGCTTGGCGTATACCGCGAGCGGCGTATAGAGATCGGCACGCACCTCCGCGACGACCGGGATGCGTGTGTAACCTTGCGTTGCGAGCTTGTCGAAATCGAGCTCAGTCATGCGACTTCTCCACCTAAAACCGAATGAACCGGGAATTGCGGCCTTGGCATTGCGCGCTTCCCGTGCCGCGCGGGAGCGCGTAAAGGTCTAGCGGCGCCAGGAGCGCCAGCTACGCCAGCGGGTGCTGCAAATTCCGGTTCGGTGGTGGTTCACGACTGTGGCGAGAGAAGATCTGCGGCGTCGATGAGCGAGGCGACTATACCATCACATTCGATACCGCGCACATCCTGCCCTTCACGGTAGCCGTACGGCACCAGCAGCACCCGGCAGCCTGCCCGTCGCCCGCCCTCGGCGTCATTCGCGGAGTCTCCGATCACCGCCGCCTCGGGCGGAGCAACCCCCAGTGCGCGGCAAGCATAGAGGAACGGCCCCGGGTCGGGCTTGCGCAACCCCACCCGATCGCTGGTGACCACCTGGTCGAAGTAGCCCGCAAGGCGGCTCGCGGCGAGCAAAGGGTCGGTGAAGCGCGACGCCTTGTTGGTGACGCACGCCAGCCGCAGGCCGCGCGCCCTCATTGCCACCAGCCCTTGCTCAACCCCGGGATAGAGGCTCGAGGCGGAGCCGTTCAGGCTTTCGTAGTGCAGCGCGAAGCGCTCGAGCGCCGACTGATAGAGCGGCTCGTCGGGCGCCTTTCCTAAGGCCGACTCGAGGCAGCGGCCCACCAGCGCGGCGATCCCCTTGCCGATGAATTCGCGCACCTCGCCCGGGTCGATCCGGCGCAGTCCGAGCTCGGCAAGCGTCGCGTTCGCCGCCGCGGCCAGGTCCGGCGCGGTGTCGAGCAGCGTACCGTCGAGGTCGATCAGCGCAGCGCGAATCACGCCGCGCGGCGCACCGCACCGAGGCGCGCTCGCATGTCCCGTATGGTCGCCGCGTAGTCCTTCGAGCCGAAGATCCCGGACCCGGAGACGAACGTGTCGGCGCCCGCGGCCGCGACCTCGGCGATGTTGTCGGTCTTGATGCCGCCGTCCACTTCCAGCCAGATCTCCCGTCCGGTCTCCCGCGCTGCGGCGTCGATGCGCCGCCGTGCCAGGGCGATCTTGGGCAGCATCGAAGCGATGAAGCGCTGGCCGCCGAACCCGGGGTTGACCGACATGATCAGCACCAGATCGAGCTTGTCGAGCGTGTGGTCAAGCCAGTCGAGCGGCGTCGCCGGATTGAATACCAGCCCCGCCTTGCAGCCGAGCTCGTGGATCAGCCCGATGGTGCGGTCGACGTGCTCGCTTGCCTCGGGATGGAAGCTGATCAGGCTCGCGCCTGCCTTGGCGAAATCCGGCACGATGCGGTCGACCGGCTTGACCATGAGGTGCACGTCGATCGGCAGGGAAACGTGCGGGCGCAGCGCCTCGCAAACCTGCGGGCCAATCGTCAGGTTGGGAACGTAGTGGTTGTCCATGACGTCGAAATGAATGACGTCGGCGCCTGCCTGGGCGACGGCCTTCACCTCCTCGCCAAGCCGGGCGAAGTCGGCCGAAAGGATGCTGGGAGCAATGCGGAACGTCATGACGCGGCCAGTTTACAATGGGCGCATGGCCCAGGAGAAGCGCTACGAGATCGCGGTAAGCGCGAAGCCGCAGTACCTGCCGGAGCAGTCCGACGAAACGGCGAATCGCTACGCATTCGCCTACACGATCACGATCCGCAATGTCGGGACCGTCACGGGCCAGCTGATCAGCCGGCACTGGATCATCACCGACGCGCAGGGCCTGGTGCAGGAGGTCCGGGGCTTGGGCGTGGTCGGCGCGCAGCCGGTGCTGCGGCCGGGCGAGCAATTCGAGTACACGAGCGGCACCTCGATCGCGACCCAGGTCGGCACCATGCGCGGCAGCTATCAGATCGTGGCCGAG
This sequence comes from Burkholderiales bacterium, assembly GCA_049582045.1. Classification (GTDB taxonomy): domain Bacteria; phylum Pseudomonadota; class Gammaproteobacteria; order Burkholderiales; family SG8-39; genus DAHVFK01. The sequence goes on along the minus strand of JBAUTD010000343.1, from coordinate 176 downwards.
GACGGCACCCGGTTCGAGGCCCCGATCCCGGAGTTCACGCTGTCGGTGCCGCGCGTGCTGCACTGAAGGCGACCGTGTCGCGGGGCCTGCGCCTCAGCTATCGCCTGCTGGCGCCGGTGTACGACCTCGCGGTGCGCGGCGCCCTCGCCCGGGCGCGGGGCCGCAGCCTCGAGCGC
>JBAUTD010000342.1:0-4247 GCA_049582045.1 Burkholderiales bacterium | reverse complement strand
GCTGGTAGCCGAGCGACACCCCGCCGGCGTAGGCGGGCACCCCCTTGCGCGAGCCGCCGAGCAGCCGGTAGAGCGGCACGCCCGCGGCCCTGGCGCGGATGTCCCACAGCGCCATGTCGATGCCGCTGATCGCGAGGCAGGCGCCCGCGCCCATGCCGTGGCTCGCGAGCTGGAAGCGGTACATGCGCTGCCACACCCCGTTCACGTCGTCCGCGTCGCAGCCGAGCGCGAGCTGCTTGAGCGTGGTGTCGATCAGCTTCGCCACCGCGGTGTGCGCGCGGCCGTGGTGCGCCTCGCCCCAGCCCACGAGGCCGCCGCGGGTGCTCACCTTCACCACAACCGCGTCGCGCTTGATCGCGGTGCCGATGCCGAGCGCCACCCGCCGCCCGGGCGGGATCGGAAACGAAGCCGGGTAAGCCTCGATGTCGGTGATGGTCAGGTCCTTGCTCACGGTATCGTCTCCGCGCGGGCCGCTAGCATAGCAATTTGCAGCGCGAGCTCGAGGCCGCCAGCGAGGTGTTAAACTAATAGATGCTGGCTGCCTCCTCGATAGTTGATGCCTCGGTGCTCAACATGTCGCGCGGCATGGTCCACCCACGCAACCCGGAACGGACCCCCTCGAATTGAGCGCTGGCACCAAGTTCGTCGGATACTTGCGACGGTTGAATACGCAGCTTCGCGCAGACCGCCTGCCACGCATTCACTCGGACGAAGAACCGCCGCTCCGATCCGAGCTGTTCAGCGCCGAGCAGATGGAGCAGCACGGCAAGGCTCTCGCGGCCTCGCACAAGCTCGCGCGGGGGCGTGCACCGGACCGGCTTCTGGCGCGGTTGGCGGCGAACGAGAGCACCCTGGTCGGGGTGTGCAGCCTGCTGACGGAGGCGGCCACGGAAAGCCGCCGGATCACGCCGGCCGGGGAATGGCTGCTCGACAACTTCTATCTCATCGAAGAGCAGATCCGCACGGCCAGGAGACACCTGCCGAAGGGTTACAGCCGGGAACTGCCTCGCCTGGCCCTGGGCCCGTCGGCCGGGCGTCCGCGTGTTTACGACATCGCGCTGGAGACCGTTGCGCATGGCGACGGCCGGGTGGACACGGAAGGCCTCGGCCGCTTCGTGGCGGCCTACCAGTCGATTGCCGCCCTCAGGCTTGGTGAGCTGTGGGCGATCCCCATCATGCTGCGGCTGGCGTTGATCGAGAACCTGCGGCGCGTGGGCGTGCGCATCGCCGCGGGCCGGGCCGACAGAAACCTGGCCGGCGCTTGGGCGGACCAGATGGCGCAGACCGCCGAGAAGGATCCGAAGAGCCTGATTCTGGTGATCGCGGACATGGCGCGCTCGAATCCTCCGATGGTCAGCGCGTTCGTCGCGGAGCTCGCGCGCCGGCTGCAGGGGCGGGGCCCCGCTCTGGCCTTGCCATTGACCTGGATCGAGCAGCGACTGTCCGAATCGGGCCTGACGATCGAGCAGTTGATCCAGTCGGAAAACCAGCAGCAGGCCGCCAATCAGGTCTCCATCAGCAACAGCATCGGTAGCCTGCGGGTTCTGGGCGCGACGGACTGGCGCGAGTTCGTCGAGACCATGAGCGTCGTCGAGAAAACGCTGCTCGAGGATCCGGCTGGCGTCTACGGCAGGATGGATTTCGTCACCCGTGACCGCTACCGCCATGCAACGGAGAGCATGGCCAAGCGCAGCCCTCTGTCCGAAGGCGAGGTGGCGCGCACGGTGATCCGCTTGGCATGCGCCGCCGCGGAAAGTGGGGCGGGCGATCGGGCGAGGCACGTCGGCTACTACCTGATCGACAAGGGCGTGCGCGAGCTTGAGCAGGCGGCGCAAGTTCGCCTTTCCGGCTCCGAGGCAGTGCGCAGAACGGCCAGCCGGTTCCCGTTGTCGCTGTATCTGGGCGCCATCGGGCTGATCGCGGCGGTCGTTTCCGGGGCTCTGCTGGCGCGGGCGCTCGCCGCCGGAGCGCCCGTTTGGGCGTTGCTGCCGATCGGCGGCGCCTCGCTGCTGGCGACGAGTCAACTGGCGGCGGCGCTGGTGAATTGGGCGGCAAGCCTGGTGGTGACGCCGCATCCGCTGCCCAGAATGGACTTCTCCGCGGGCATTCCGCCGCCGTGGCGCACGCTGGTGGTGGTTCCGACAATGCTCGGCAGTGCGCAGAACGTCGCGGATCTGATCGAGGCGTTGGAAGTCACGTTCCTGGCGAATCGCGATGAACGGCTGCACTTCGGGCTGTTGACCGATTTGCGGGATGCGGACCGGGAATCGCTCCCCGAGGACGGGCCGCTGGTGGCGCTGGTCCAAACGGGGATAGACGAGCTGAATGCCAAATACGGTGCCGACGGGAATCGAAGTCACGGCGACATCTTCTTCCTGTTCCATCGCCCGCGGCGCTGGAACCCGCGGGAACGAGTCTGGATGGGCTACGAGCGCAAGCGCGGCAAGCTTGCGGACCTGAACGCGCTGCTGCGCGGCGGCGGGCGCGGTGTTTCCGGGGATCGCTTTTCGCTCGTCGTCGGCGACACCGCGCTGCTGCCCGAAGTGAAGTACGTCATCACGCTGGACACCGATACGCTGCTGCCGCGCGACGCGGCACGAGGATTTGTCGGCGCCATGGCGCACCCGCTGAATCGCCCGCGCTACGACGAAGCGAAGCGGTGTGTCGTGGACGGTTACGGCATCCTGCAGCCGCGCGTCGCGGTCAGCCTGCCCGGAACAAACAGATCGCGCTATGCGCGCCTGTTTGGGGGCGAACCGGGCATCGACCCGTACACGCGTGCCGTCTCGGACGTGTACCAGGACGTGTTCGGCGAGGGCTCGTTCATCGGCAAGGGGATCTACGACGTCGATGCGTTCGAGCAAGCGCTTGGCGGGCGCTTCCCCGAGAATCGGATCCTCAGCCACGATCTTCTGGAGGGATGTTACGCACGCGCGGGGCTGTTGAGCGATTTGCGGTTGTACGAGGACTACCCGGCTCGCTACAGCGCCGACGTGAGCCGGCGCTACCGCTGGATTCGCGGCGATTGGCAGCTCGCGGGCTGGCTGCGACGGCAGGTCCCGGGCGAGGGCGCGCAACCCCGCGACAATCCGCTCTCGCTGCTGTCGCAGTGGAAGCTGTTCGACAACCTTCGGCGCAGCCTTGTTCCAGCGGCGCTTATGCTGCTGTTGCTGCTGGGATGGACGGTCCTGACGCCGTCCTGGCTGTGGACCTTGTCAGTGATCGCCGTCATGCTGATTCCCTCGCTGTGCGCCGCGATCCTCGAGGGGCTGCGCAAGTCCGACGAGGTTCTGCTGAGGCAGCACTTCGCAGCTACGGCGCGCTCGGCTTCTCGCCAGTTCACGCAAGTGGCGTTCGCGCTTGCCTGTCTCCCGTACGAGGTGTTCTACAGCCTGGATGCCATCGCCCGCACGGCCTGGCGGATGCTGGTGGTCCACAGAAGCCTGCTCGAATGGAATCCTTCGGCCGCCACCGATCGCGAGCCGGCCAGACGCGGCCGCAGCGACCTCGCCGCGTCTTTCCGGTCGATGTGGGTCGCTCCCGGCATTGCCGTCGCGACGGCGATCCATCTGGCGGCCGCGAACCCGGGGGGGCTAGCCGTCGCGGGACCGATACTGCTGCTGTGGCTCGCCGCTCCCGCCATCGCGTGGTGGATCAGCAGCCCGCTTGTACGCCGAAAAGCGGTCCTGACGCACGAGCAGACGCGCTTCCTGCGCGCGCTTGCGCGCCGCACCTGGGCGTTCTTCGAAAACTTCGTCGGCCCGGACGATCACTGGCTGCCGCCCGACAACTACCAGGAGTATCGCGTTGCCGCGCTCGCGCATCGCACTTCGCCGACCAACATGGGGCTCGCGCTGCTGGCGAATCTGTCCGCCTACGACTTCGGCTACCTGCCGGCCGGACAGCTCGTCGAGCGCACGGCGCACACCCTGCGCACGATGGACGGGCTGCAGCGCTACCGGGGACACTTCTACAACTGGTACGACACGCAGACGCTGCAACCGCTGCCGCCGCTGTACGTCTCGACGGTGGACAGCGGCAACCTCGCCGGCCATCTGCTGACCTTGCGTGCGGGGCTGCTCGCGCTGCCCGACGACCCGATTCTCCCGGCGCGGCTGTTCGATGGCTTGAGCGACACGCTCGGCCTGCTCGGAGACCCGGCGCCATTGCGCGAGGCGCTGGAGTCCGCGCGCGCTGCGCCGCCGAGGACTCTCGCCGCGGCCCGTGCCTGCCTCGAGCGGCTGGCC
>JBAUTD010000341.1:0-2826 GCA_049582045.1 Burkholderiales bacterium | reverse complement strand
ACGCTCGAGGGACCGGTCACGCTCGAGGACGCGCTCGAGTCGGGAGAAGAGCTCGTCTTTCTGCGCGACGGGCTCTCGCGCCAGATCCTGCGCCGCCTGCGGCGCGGCCACTGGGTGGTCCAGGACGACCTCGACCTGCACGGCATGAACCGGGCGCAGGCGGCGATCAGCGTGGCGGAGTTCCTGCGCCGCTCATCCTTGCGCGGCCGGCGCTGCGTGCGCATCGTTCACGGCAAGGGGCTGGGCTCGCCCAACCGGGAGCCGGTGCTCAAGCACAAGCTCAGAAACTGGCTGATGATGCGCGACGAGGTGCTGGCTTTCTGCCAGGCGCCGCAGGCGCACGGCGGCAGCGGCGCCGTGCTCGTGCTTCTGAAGGCCCGGAACTAGACCGCCGACTCGTTGGTCTCGCCGGTGCGGATCCGGACCACGTGCTCGACCCCGGTAACGAAGATCTTGCCGTCACCGATCTTGCCGGTGCGCGCAGCCTTGATGATTGCTTCGATCGCGGGCTCGACCTGGTCGTCGGCGACCACGACCTCGATCTTCACCTTGGGCAGGAAATCGACCACGTACTCCGCGCCCCGGTACAGCTCGGTGTGCCCCTTCTGCCTGCCGAAACCCTTGACTTCCGTGACGGTCAGCCCGGTCACCCCGACTTCCGAAAGCGATTCGCGCACCTCGTCGAGCTTGAACGGCTTGACGATGGCTTCGATCTTCTTCATGCCTTTGTCTCCCGGCGGCCAACCCGCCTTCCCGGTGGATTGTAACGCGCCTTGCCGGCGGCCTGCGCTGATGGCGTGTTCTGCATAATAGGCCCATGACGGATCAACTCGGTGCAGGAGGGCTGGAAAGCCTCGCGGTCGTCGAGTCGCTCGACGGCATCGATCCCGCCGAATGGAACCAGCTGGCCGGAACCAACCCGTTCGTCCGGCACGAGTTCCTGTCGGCCCTGATCGATACCGGCTGCGCCAGCGCGCGCACCGGCTGGGCCCCGCGCTTCCTGCTGCTGCGTCGCGCCGGCGCGCTGGCGGGCGCAATGCCGCTGTTCCTGAAATCGCACTCCTACGGCGAGTACGTGTTCGACTGGGCATGGGCCGACGCCTACGCGAGGCACGGCCTGGATTACTACCCCAAGCTGCTCGGCGCGGTGCCGTTCACCCCGGTGACAGGGCCGCGCCTGCTGGCGCAGTCCGAGCGCGAGCGCGAAGCGCTGCTTGCGGCCGCGCTCGAGCTGGCGAAGGACGCTTCCTCGCTGCACGTGCTGTTTCCGACCGAAGGCGAAGCGCGCCTGATGCAGCGCCAGGGCATGCTGCTGCGCCGCACGGTCCAGTTCCACTGGCGCAACGAGGGCTACGCCGACTTCGAGGCTTTCCTCGCGCGCCTGACCCACGCCAAGCGCAAGAACATCCGCCAGGAGCGGCGGCGCGTGCGCGACGCCGGCGTCGCGCTGCGCTGGCTGCGCGGCGAAGCGATCGAGCGTCGCCACTGGGAGCTGTTCCACCGCGGCTATCGGGGCACCTATGCCGCTCACCGTTCCAGCCCCTACCTGAATCTGGAGTTCTTCCTGCGCATCGGCGCGACCCAGCCCGAGCACACCCTGCTGATCCTGGCCGAGCGCGACGGGGCGCCGGTCGCCGCGGCGCTTTGCCTGGTCGACGCCGGCGCGATCTACGGGCGCTATTGGGGCGCGCTCGAGCACGTCCCGCTGCTGCACTTCGAGTGCTGCTACTATCAGCCGATCGAGTACGCGATCGCGCACGGCCTGAAGTTTTTCGAGGGCGGCGCGCAGGGCGAGCACAAGCTGTTCCGCGGGCTCATGCCGGTGGAAACGGTTTCCGCGCACTGGCTCGCGCATCCGGCCTTCGCGCGCGCGATCGAGGATTACCTGGAACGCGAAACGAGCGGCATCGGGCGCTACGTCAACGAGCTGGTCGAGCACTCGCCGTTCCGACAGGACTAGACATTCAATCAGGGGGAGGACACAGGATGCGTCTCGGCAACAAGGTCGCAATCGTCACCGGCGCCGGCAGCGGCTTCGGCCAAGGCATCGCCTCGCGCTTCGCGCAGGAAGGCGCAAAGGTGCTCGTCAACGACATCAACGCGGAGGCCGGCGAGCGGGTCGCCGAAGCGATCCGCAAGGCGGGCGGCAGCGCCCAGTTCGTGCAGGCAGACGTCACGCGCGACGCCGACTGGGCGCGCCTCGTGCAGAGCGCGGAGTCGAAGTTCGGGCGCCTCGACGTGGTGGTCAACAACGCCGGCTGGACCCACCGCAAGAAGCCGTTTCTAGAGGTCACGGAAGCCGAGTTCGACAAGGTCTACGCGGTCAACGTCAAGAGCGTGTACCTTTCGGCGCGCAACGTGCTGCCGCTGTTCCGCCGCCAGGGCGGCGGCTGCTTCGTCAACATCGCCTCGACCGCGGGCCTGCGGCCACGCCCGGGGCTGATCGTCTACAACAGTTCCAAGGCGGCGGTGATCCTGATGAGCAAGGCGATGGCGGGCGAGTTCGGCCCGGACAAGGTGCGGGTGAACTGCGTCAACCCCGTGTTCAGCCCGGACACCGCGCTATCGGGCGAATTCGCCGGCGGCACGATCACTCCGGAAGTGCGCGCGGCCTATCTCGCGACCATTCCTCTGGGGCGCTTCTCGACGCCGCTCGATGTCGCGAATGCCTGCCTGTACCTGGCCTCGGACGAGGCTTCGATGATAAGCGGGGTGTGTATCGAGGTCGACGGCGCGCGCTGCGTCTAGCGCGCGGGGCTTCAGCCGTCGGCGGCGCGCTTCACTCCGCCCAGCAGCGCGGCCACCTGGCGCTGCTTGCGCCTGGGC
>JBAUTD010000340.1:0-3534 GCA_049582045.1 Burkholderiales bacterium | reverse complement strand
GCCGCCGAACCAGGCCACGCTGAACTGCCCCTGCAGCCGGTCGACGAAGTATCCCTCGCCGAAGCGCCCGTCGGGCGCCGCGCAGCCGGGCGCGGCGATCGGGGCCTCGAGCGGCTCGCCTTTTTCCATGTTGAACGGCGAGTCGCGGTAGGCGGTGGCGACCGAGAGCCTCCCTACGTTGACCAGCGCGCGCATGGCCGGATCCGCGCGGGCGAGATCGAGGATCGCGTCGCGGATCAGCCGCTCGCCGTGGGTCTGGGGCCCGATGAAGGTCGCGCTGCGCGAAGAGTGCTCGACGTTCTCGCGCGCGGCGAAGCCGCGCTCGCTGTCGTAGGTCTGCATCAGGTCTTCGTGCGCCTTGCCCTCGAGCACCAGCGCGAGCTTCCAGGCGAGGTTGTTGGCGTCCTGGATCGCGCGATTGCCGCCGCGCGCACCGAACGGCGAGTGCTGCGCCGCCGCGTCGCCCAGGAACAGCACCCGGCCGTGGCGCATGTGCTCGAGGTAGCGCCGGCGGAAGCGCCACGGTCCGACCCACACCAGCTCGAACGGCGTGTCGGGGCCGAGCAGCTTCTTGAGCCGCTCGGTGACGCGTTCGGGCTCGGTCTCGCGCGCGGGGTCCGGGTACTGCGAGACCTGCCAGTCGGTGCGCCAGATGCCGTCGGCCATCTGGTGGTACCAGATCGCGCCGCCCGCGTTCAGCGGGTTGTCGACGTAGGCCTTGCGCACCACCTCGGCCGCGGGCGACATCCTGATGTCGGTGATGCACCACTGGTCTTCCGACAGCGCCGACTCGGCGTCCTTGGCGCCGAGCTTCTCGCGCACCACGCTGTGCGCGCCGTCGGCGCCGACGAGCCACTGGCAGCGCGCGCGGTAGCGCCCGTCGGGGCACTCGACCTCGACCTCGACGCCGTCCGGCCCCGGGCGCACGTCGAGCACCTTGTTCTTCCAGCGCAGGTCGACCGCCGGCGTGCGCATGATGCGCTCGACCAGGTACTGCTCGACGTAGAACTGCTGCAGATTGACGAATGCGGGGTACTTCTGGTCCTGCTCGGGCTGCAGGTTGAAGCGGTACAGGCGCTCCAGCCCGGCGAACACGTCGCCCTCGTTCCAGGTCACGCCCTTGGCGCGCACGCGCTCGGCCACGCCGAAACGGTCGAAGATCTCGAGCGAGCGCTTGGCGTAGCAGATGCCGCGCGAGGACAGGCCGGCCGCGCCGACCGTGTTGTCTTCGTCGAGCAGCACCGTGCGAATCCCGCGCGCCCCGAGCTCGAGCGCGGCGGTGAGTCCGCCCAGCCCGGCTCCGACCACGATCACCGGGTAGACGGCCTTCTCGCCGCGCGAGATCTCGGGCGGGGTGCGGGTCTCGTAGACCGGCAGTGTGTAACCCGCCATGCGGTCGGGCTGGAAGGTTTTTGCGTTCATGCCAAATCCTAGCATCGGCCGTGACGCGCTCGCGCGGTACAATGCGCGCCTCCATGCACGTGCGCACGCGTTTCGCTCCCAGCCCCACTGGCTACCTGCACGTCGGCGGCGCGCGCACCGCGCTGTTCTCCTGGGCCTACGCGCGCCGGCACGGCGGAAGCTTCGTGCTGCGCATCGAGGATACCGACCTCGAGCGTTCGACCGAAGCCTCGACCCAGGCAATCCTGGACGGCATGAAGTGGCTCGGCCTGGACTGGGACGAAGGCCCGGTGTTCCAGATGCAGCGCCTGGCGCGCTACAAGGAGCTCGCCGAGCACCTGATCGCCCAGGGCCATGCCTACTACTGCTGGGCCACAAAGGAAGAATTGGATTCGCTCAGGAACGAACAACGGTCCCGAGGCGAAAAACCCCGCTACGACGGGCGCTGGCGTCCCGAGCGTGCGAAGGCCGCCGGGCTGGTCGCCCCGGCGGGCGGCGCGCCGGTGGTTCGCTTTCGCACCCCGGAAGAGGGCGAGGTCGGCTGGCGCGACCTGGTCAAGGGGCAGATCTCGTTTCCAAACGCCGAACTCGACGACCTGGTGATCCTGCGCGCCGACGGCGTGCCGACCTACAACTTCGGCGTGGTGGTCGACGACCTCGACATGCAGATCAGCCACGTGATCCGCGGCGACGACCACGTCAACAACACACCGCGCCAGATCCACATCTTCCGCGCGCTGAACGCGAAGCTGCCCGAGTTCGCGCACGTGCCGATGATCCTCGGCGCGGACGGCGAGCGCCTTTCCAAGCGCCACGGCGCGGTGAGCGTGACCCAGTACCGCGACGACGGCTTCCTGCCCGAGGCGCTGGACAACTACCTCGCGCGGCTGGGCTGGTCGCACGGCGACGACGAGCTGTTCTCGATGGCGCAGCTGACCGAGTGGTTCGACCTCTCGCACGTGTCGCACTCGGCGGCGCAGTTCGACCCCGACAAGCTGGCCTGGATGAACCAGCACTACATCAAGAACGCGTCCGACGAGCGGCTTGCGGAGCTGGTCGAACCCGAACTGCGGCGCCTGGGCGCCGCGCCCGAGCTCGGGCCGCCGCTCGAGCGCGTGGTCGCGCTGCTCAAGGACCGCGCCACCACCGTGCTGCACCTGGCCGAGGCGGCAATGCTTTTCTACGCCGAGCCGCACCCCGAATCGGCGCTCGTCGCAGAGCACCTGACGGAAGCCGCACGGCCTGCGCTGCGCACTCTGCAGGCGCGTCTAGCGGCTGCGCCGGCCTGGGAGCGCGGCGCGATCTCCGGCGCAATGAAGCAGGCGCTTGCCTCGAGCGGCCTCAAAATGCCGCAGCTTGCGATGCCGTTGCGCGTGCTGCTCACCGGGCGCACCCAGACTCCGTCGATCGATGCCGTGCTGGAGCTGCTCGGGCGAGACACCGTGCTCGCGCGGCTCGCTCACCACCTGGAGAGCGACTGATGCGTTACCTGATCCTCGCCATCCTGCTCGCCGCCGCCGCCGCCGCTCCCGCGCAGGCGCAATCGATCCTGGCCGGCGAGTGGCAGATCACCCTGACCCAGAGCGGGATAGCCGGCGCGCCGCCCGCGACCGCGATGCAGTGCGTGAGCGGCCTCCAAGCTGCAGACCCGGGCGTTATCGCGCGCCGCGCCCGCCCGCGCGCGGACTGCACCACGACCTCGACCCCGGCGGGCGAGGGCGAGTACGCCTGGACCTTCGACTGCCCGCAATCGGCCATGCGCGGCCACGGCCAGATGCACTACAGCAGCACCGAAATGGCCGGCGAGATCCACAGCAGCACCCGGATCGGCGGCTCGAGCATCGACATGACGCAGACCATTAACGCCCGGCGCGTGGGCCCGTGCAAATAAGCGAAAAATCCGCGGCTTGGCTTTACGGCTCCGGCCCCTACGGCTATAATTCGCGCCCTCGCGTGGGGGTATAGCTCAGCTGGGAGAGCGCTTGCATGGCATGCAAGAGGTCACCGGTTCGATCCCGGTTACCTCCACCAGAGACCCGACTTGATTCACGCCTCAAGTCCCCATCGTCTAGAGGCCTAGGACATCGCCCTTTCACGGCGGTAACCGGGGTTCGAATCCCCGTGGGGACGCCA
>JBAUTD010000339.1:0-2667 GCA_049582045.1 Burkholderiales bacterium | reverse complement strand
GCTGCGCGCCGCGCGCGATGGTCGCGAAGCGGCGCACGCGAGCGCGACCTTCGCGCTGCCGGCCTAGGCCGGGTCCTCGCTCCTGAAGTCGAGGTTGTGGATGCCCTTGAGCTCGTCGCGCACGGTCTTCTGGACCTCGGCTATCCTGGGCAGCGTCGTGCGGAACGCGGCGACCACCGCCGGATCGAATTGCTTGCCCGCCTCGGCCTCGATCGCGCGCGCCGCGGCGTCGACGGCGATCGGGTCGCGGTAGCGCTGGGTCGCGGTCATCGCCTCGAACGCGTCGGCCACGGCGAGGATGCGCCCGGCAATCGGTATGGCGTCGCCCGCGAGGCCCTTGGGATAGCCCTTGCCGTCCCAGCGCTCGTGGTGCGCCAGGGCCATCGCGCGCGCGGTCGCGAGCAGCGGGTCCTTGTGCTCGCCGATGATCGCGGCGCCGATCTCCGGGTGCCGGTGCATCTCCTTCCACTCCCCGGGGTCGAGCGCGTCGGTCTTGCGCATCACCGCGTCGGGCACGCCGAGCGTGCCGATGTCGTGCAGCGCCGAGGCCTGCGCCAGGACCTCGCACACCTCGGGCTTGGCTCCCAGCGCCTGGGCGAGCAGCTTGACGTACTGCTCGATGCGCAGCACGCGGTTGGTGAGGCCGCCGCCTTCGCGGAACTCGAGCGCGCGCGCGAGGCGCTGGATCAGCTGCAGCCGGGTCTGCTGCAGCTCGCGCGTGCGCTCGGCGACCAGGCTCTCGAGCTGGCGCGTCTGGCTCGCCAGCGCGAGGTGGGTCGCGATGCGCGCGAGCACGATCGGCGGGCTGAGCGGCTTGGTGACGTAGTCCACCGCGCCGAGCGACAGCCCGTGCGTCTGGTCCTTGGGCGTGGTGTGCGCGCTGACGAAGACCACCGGGATGCGCGCGGTCGCGGGGTTCGCCTTGAGCGCGCTGCACACCTCGTAGCCGTTGTGACCGGGCATCTCGACGTCGAGCAGGATCAGGTCCGGCGCGGGCGCGAGCGCGGCGGCGGCGAGGGCCGTGTTGCCGTTGTTCGCCAGGCGCAGCTCGTAGCGAGGCTTGAGCATGGCCTGGAACAGGTTGCGGATGTCTTCGCTGTCGTCGGCGACCAGGATCAGCGGCCGCCGGGCCGCGCCATCGGTCTTGGTGGGCGCGTCTGCCATGACGCGCTACTGTGCCACATCCCCGGCCATGCGGCGCAGCTCGGTCTTGAGCACCTTGCCGTAGTTGTTCTTGGGCAGGGCCGCGACGAAGCGGTATTGGCGCGGGCGCTTGAAGCGCGCGATGTTCTCGAGGCACAGGGCGTCCAGCTCCCCGGCGGGGACGTCCCGCCTGCACACGACGAAGGCGATAACCTCCTCGCCCCACTCGGGGTGGGGGCGGCCGACCACCGAGCACTCGGCCACCGCGGGATGGCGCAGCAGCACTTCCTCGATCTCGCGCGGGTAGATGTTGCTGCCGCCCGAGATGATCATGTCCTTGGAGCGGTCCCTGAGGGTGAGAAAGCCCGCCGCGTCGAGGCTGCCGACGTCGCCGGTGTGCAGCCAGCCGCCGCGCAGGGCGCGCTCGCTCGCCTCGGGGTTTTGCCAATAGCCCGCCATGACGCAGTCCGAGCGGGTGACGACCTCGCCCGTCTCGCCGGGCGGCAGCGCCCGGTCATCGGCGTCGAACACCGCCACCTCGACTCCGGTGCGGGCGATGCCGCAGGTCTCGAGCGCGCGCCGCTCTGCGTGCATCGCCTGGGCCAGCCCGCTGATCGTCATCGGGCTCTCGCCCTGGCCGTAGAGCTGGTACAGGCGCGGGCCGAACAGCTCGATCGCGCGCAGACTGTCGGCGACGTACATCGGCGCGCCGCCGTAGGTGATGGTCTTCAGGTTCGAGGGCTCTCGCGCGGCGGGGCTGGCGAGCAGGCGCACGATCATGGTCGGCGCGGCGAAGAACGACACGTTGGGCCAGTGCTCGAGCAGGGCGTAGATTTCCTCGGGCTCGAAGTGGCCCGACTCGGGAATCACGTTCAGCGCGCCCGCAGCGAAGTGCGGCAGGCCGTAGAGGCCCGAGCCGTGCGACAGCGGCGCGGCGTGCAGGATCGAGTCGCCGGGCGCGAGCTTGTCGATGTCGGCGAAATAGGCCTGGGTCGCGAACAGCAGATTGCGGTGCGTGAGCACGGCGCCCTTGGGCACGCCGGTCGTGCCGCTGGTGTAGAACAGCCACGCGGGAGCATCGGGCGACACCTCCGCGGGGTCGGCCGATTGTTCGGAAGTCATTGTCTTGAAATCGGCGGAGGCAACCGAGATTCCGCCGGGAACGGCGCTCTCGAGGTCGGGCGTGATGAAGCAGAGCTTCGCGCCCGAGTTCTCCAGGATGTAGGCGAACTCGCGCGGGTGCAGCTTGGCGTTCATCGGCACCGCCACCAGCCCCGCGTGCCAGCAGGCGAACAGCAGCTCGTAGTACTCGGGGCAGTTCTTCATTGCCAGCGCGACGCGATCGCCGGCGGCGAGATTGAATTTCGTCCTCAGGGCGTTCGCGAGTCTCGCGCTTCGGTCGGCCATCTCGCCGTAGCTGCGAACCGGCGTCTTGCCCACGGCAAGCGCGGGCCGCCCGGGCAGCCAGCGGGCGCTGCGCAGCAGCAGCTGCGCGAGGTTCATGCGGGCTGCGGCAGGCCGAAC
>JBAUTD010000338.1:0-1669 GCA_049582045.1 Burkholderiales bacterium | reverse complement strand
ATCCCGAGGTGCTCGGCCAGCCAGGCGCCGAGCGGGCCGTTGCGCCCGAGCAGCACCAGCAGCAGGTAACCGATCACCACCGGCGGCAGCACCAGCGGCAGGTGCACGACGCCGTCGAGCAGGACCTTGCCCGGGAATTGGGCGCGCGCGAGCAGGTACGCGAGCGCGAGCGCCACCGGCAGGCTGCAAAGCACACCCCAGAAGGCGACCTTCAAGCTGAGGCCGAGGACCTCGAGTTCCGCGGGAGACAGGAGCACGCCGTCAGTTTAACGGGGTAAAGCCGTGCTTACTGAAGATGGCGCGCGCCTGCGGCCCGCGCAGGTAGGCCTCGAAGTCACGCGCGGCGGGCACGGCGCCCTTCACCAGCGCGATCGGGTAGACGATCGGCGGGTGGAGCGAGGCGTCGAAGCGTCCCAGCACGCGCACGCCGGGCTCTGCGCGCGCGTCGGTCTCGTACACGATTCCGAGCGGGGCTTCGCCGCGCGCGACCAGCGCGAGGGCGATGCGCACGTTCTCGGTCGCGGCGACGTGCGCCTTCACCGAGTTCCACACCCCGAGCGATTCGAGCGCGGCCCTGGCGTACATGCCGGCCGGCACGTGATAGGGATCGCCGAGCGCGAGCCGCCCGCCCCCGAGCGCGCGCTCGAGCGGCATGCCGGGGCCGATCTCGAGCTTGAGCGTGCTCTTGCGCGGGGCGATGAGCACCAGGCGATTGCCGAGCAGGTCGCGCCGCGTTCCGGGCTCGAGCAGGCCGCGCTGCTCGAGATAGTTCATCCAATCGCGGTCGGCCGAGATGAAGATCGAGGCCGGCGCGCCGCGCTCGATCTGCTTGGCGAGCGAGGAGCTGCCGGCGTAGGAAATTGCCGGGGCCGGGCCGGAGTAGTCGCGCGCCGCCTCGTCGAGCGCATTGCGCAGGCTCGCCGCGGCGAATACCAGCACCCGATCCTGCGCGTGCGCCGGCGTGAGCCAAAGACACGATGCCAGAAGCGCCGTTGCGAGCCTGGCGATCATGCGCTGTCCCGTGCCCCGATCGCGCAGACTTCGCCGGCGCCGCGCACGTCGTAACCGACGAAGCCGCGCGCGATTCGCTTGAAGGCGCGGCCAGCGAGACCGGCGCGGAAACGCTCGAGCGGCGCGTCGCCCACGTTGCGCACCCTGACCGCGAACCAGTAGCGCTCGCGCTGCAGGGGCAGGAAATCGAGCCCGAAGCGCGCGGCGGCTGCGTGCACGCCGAAGCCCGCGTCGGCGCGTCCTGCTGCGACGCTGACCGCGACCGCAAGATGGGTGAACTCCTCGTCCCGGTAGCCGCCGACCGCTGCCCCGTCGATGCCCTGAAGCGCCAGGAGCTCGTCGAACAGCAGCCGGGTGCCGGAGCCGCGCTGGCGGTTGACGAACTGCAGCCCCTTGCGCGCGAGGTCGGCAAGGCCGCGGATCCGTTTCGGATTGCCCGGCGCCAGCATCAGACCCTGCTCGCGCTCGGCGAAGCGGATCAGGCGGTCGCGCCGTGGGCTCAGGCGCGCGAGCAGCGAATCCTCCTCGGCGGCGGCCGCGTCGCGCAGCGGGATGTGAAATCCCGCCAGGTCCGCGCGCCCGGCGGCGTATTCCGCCAGGCTGTCGGCGCTGCCCTTGAACTGAAGCTCGAGGGCCAGCTCGGCGCGCGTGGCAGGCT
>JBAUTD010000337.1:0-4115 GCA_049582045.1 Burkholderiales bacterium | reverse complement strand
CGGCGGGTCCGCGCGTCGCGGTATCCCGCTTGGCTCAGGTTCTGGCGCAGCTGCCGGCGGTAGGTCGGCGACAGCGCGTAGACCGCCCAACCGAGCAGCGCGCCCGCCGCGTGAAGCAGCGGCAACGGCAGGGCGGCGAGCAATCGGATCAGCAGCATCGCGTCGCGCGCGTCGTGGCGGTTCTATGGGATGCAGACATTCTTTGGTATCCTTGCGGCCTCTTTAATAGGCGCAAAGTACATGAGCGAATTCCTCTTCACGTCGGAATCGGTGTCCGAGGGTCACCCGGACAAGGTCGCCGACCAGATCTCGGATGCGGTGCTCGACGCGATTCTAGCGAAAGACACCCGCGGGCGCGTCGCGGCGGAAACCCTGGTCACGACCGGCCTGGTCGTGATGGCGGGCGAGATCACCACCTCGGCCTTCGATATCGACTTCCAGCAGGTCGCGCGCGACACGATCAAGAGCATCGGCTACGACAACACCGAATACGGCATCGACTACAAGGGCTGCGCGGTGATGGTGTGCTACGGCCGGCAGTCGGCGGACATCGCGCAAGGCGTGGACGAAGGCAAGGGGATCGATCTAGACCAAGGCGCCGGCGACCAGGGCCTGATGTTCGGGTATGCCTGCGACGAGACCCCGCAACTGATGCCGTTGCCGATCCACCTGTCGCACCGGCTGGTCGAGCGCCAGGCCGAGCTGCGCCGCGACGGGCGCCTGCCCTGGCTGCGCCCGGACGCGAAGTCGCAAGTGACCATCAAGTACGCCAACGGCAAGCCGCAGGCGATCGACACCGTCGTGCTGTCGACCCAGCACTCGCCCGACGTGACCCACGAGCAGCTCTCCGAAGGCGTGATCGAAGAGATCATCAAGCCGGTGCTGCCCAAGGAGCTGGTCAAGGGCGAAGTGAAATACCTCGTCAACCCGACGGGACGTTTCGTGGTCGGCGGGCCGCACGGCGACTGCGGCCTCACCGGACGCAAGATCATCGTCGACACCTACGGCGGCGCCGCGCCGCACGGCGGCGGCGCGTTCTCGGGAAAGGACCCGTCCAAGGTCGACCGCTCGGCCGCCTACGCGGCGCGCTACGTGGCGAAGAACGTGGTCGCCGCGGGTCTCGCCTCCAAGTGCCTGGTGCAGGTGGCCTACGCGATCGGGGTGGCCAGGCCCGTCTCGGTCATGGTCACCACCTATGGCACCGGCAAGATGTCCGACGACGCGCTTTCCAAGCTGGTCACGGCGACCTTCGACCTGAGGCCCAAGGCGATCATCCAGACGCTCAACCTGCTGCGTCCGATCTACAGAAAAACAGCGGCCTACGGCCATTTCGGGCGCGAGGAGCCGGAGTTCACGTGGGAAGCGACCGACAAGGCGCTGGCCCTGAAACAAGCCGCCTAGGTATAATCCGCGCTGCTGAGGAGCGCTGCGATCCCCGCCACGGGGACCAGGCTCAGCTAAATCAAACTGCGCTCGCATCGGAAACGATGCGGGCGCTTTGCTTTTCTGGAGGCCGTAAATGAACGCACCCAACCCGAAATTCACCGACTACAAGGTCGCCGACCTGAAACTGGCGGACTGGGGCCGCAAGGAGATCGCGATCGCCGAGTCCGAGATGCCGGCGCTGATGGCGATCCGCAGGGAATTCGCGAAGGCGCAGCCGCTCAAGGGCGCACGCATCGCGGGCTCGCTGCACATGACGATCCAGACCGCGGTCCTGATCGAGACCCTGCGCGCGCTGGGCGCCGAGGTGCGCTGGGCCTCGTGCAACATCTTCTCGACCCAGGATCACGCCGCGGCGGCGATCGCCGCCGGCGGCACCCCGGTGTTCGCCTACAAGGGCGAGTCGCTGGACGAGTACTGGGAGTTCACCCACCGCATCTTCGAGTTCGATGGCGGCAGGGGACCGAACATGATCCTGGACGACGGCGGCGACGCGACGCTGCTGGTTCACCTGGGCAAGCGCGCCGAGAAGGACCCGTCGGTGCTTGCCAAGCCCGCGAGCGAAGAGGAGACGTCGCTCTTCAACGCGATCAAGAAGCGCCTCGCGGCGCAGCCTGGCTGGTATTCGAAGATCGCGGCCGAGATCAAGGGCGTCACCGAGGAGACCACGACCGGCGTGCACCGCCTGTACCAGATGCACAAGGATGGGCGGCTGCTTTTCCCGGCGATCAACGTCAACGACTCGGTCACCAAGTCGAAGTTCGACAATATCTACGGCTGCCGCGAGTCGCTGGTCGACGGCATCAAGCGCGCCACCGACGTCATGGTGGCGGGCAAGATCGCGCTGGTCGCGGGCTACGGAGAAGTCGGCAAGGGCTCGGCGCAGGCGCTGCGGGGCCTTCAGGCCCAGGTCTGGGTGACCGAGATCGATCCGATCTGCGCGCTGCAGGCGGCGATGGAAGGCTTTCGCGTGGTCACCATGGACTACGCCGCGGACAAGGCCGACATCTTCGTCACCGCGACCGGCAACCTGCACGTCATCACCCACGCCCACATGAAGGCGATGAAGAACAACGCCATCGTGTGCAACATCGGCCACTTCGACAACGAGATCGAAGTCGCGGCGCTCAAGGACTATAAGTGGGAGAACATCAAGCCGCAGGTCGACCACGTGATCTTCCCCGACGGCAAGCGCATCATCCTGCTCGCCGAAGGGCGGCTGGTGAACCTGGGCTGCGCCACCGGGCACCCCTCGTACGTGATGAGCTCGTCGTTCGCCAACCAGGTGCTGGCGCAGCTCGAGCTCTTCACCAAGACGAAGAACTATCCGGTCGGCGTCTACATCCTGCCCAAGGCGCTCGACGAGAAGGTCGCAAGGCTGCAGCTCTCGACGCTCAGCGCGCAGCTGAGCGAGCTGACCGAAGAGCAGGCCGCCTACATCGGCGTGCCCAAGGCCGGGCCCTACAAATCGGAGCACTACCGCTACTAGATGCTCAGGATCCTGCTCGTCTGGCTGATCAACGCGCTGGCGCTGCTCACCGTCGCGTACCTGATGCCGTCGATCCACCTCGACAGCGTCGGCACCGCGCTGGTCGCGGCCGTGGTGCTGGGTCTGGTGAACGCGGTTATCCGGCCGCTCCTGATCCTGCTCACGCTGCCGGCCACGCTGCTGAGCCTCGGGCTGTTCATCTTCGTCATCAACGGCCTGCTGTTTTGGCTGGTGGGCTCGTACCTGAAGGGCTTCGCGGTGGACGGCTTCTGGTCGGGATTCTTCGGCGCGATCGTCTACAGCATCGTGTCCTGGGCCCTGTCTTCGGTACTGCTCCCAGGGCGGCGCGTGCACATTCACGTGGAAAGGATCGACAGGCCATGAAAATCGCGGTGATGGGCGCAGGCGGGGTCGGCGGCTACTTCGGAGGGCGGCTGGCGCAGGCGGGAAACGAGGTCGTGTTCATCGCCCGCGGCAGGCACCTCGAGGCGCTCAAGGCGAAGGGGCTCAGTCTCAAGAGCCCGGCGGGCGACGCGACGCTCAAGATCAGGGCGGTAGAAGATCCCGCGGACGCGGGCAGTGCCGAAGTGGTGCTGTTCGCGGTAAAGCTGTGGGACACCGAGAGCGCCGCCGAACGCATCCGGCCGCTCGTCGCCGGCGCAGGAATGGTGATTCCGTTCCAGAACGGCGTCGAGTCGATCGAGCGCATCGGCGCGGTGCTCGGGCGCGAGCGGGTGATGGGTGGCGCGGCCTACATCGCGGCCCGCATCGGCGAGCCGGGCGAGATCGTGCAGACCGGCAAAATGGCACGCCTTCGCTTCGGCCCGGTCGAGGCTTCCCAACGCGCCGCGGCGCAGGCCTTCCACGCCGCCTGCGTCAAGGCCGGAATCGAGGCCGAGCTCACCGACGACATCGTGCGCGTACTGTGGGAGAAGTTCGTGCTGCTGGTGGCGATCAGCGGCACGACCAGCGTCGCGCGCTCGCGCATCGGCGTGGTGCGCGCAGACCCCGACCTGCGCTGGCTGCTCGAAGCGGCAATGCGCGAGACTTGGCAGGTCGGAAGGCAGCGCGGCGTCGCGCTCGCCGACGACCAGGTCGCGGCGACGCTGAAGATGGTCGACGGCCTG
The DNA here is from genome assembly GCA_049582045.1 of Burkholderiales bacterium. Lineage (GTDB taxonomy): Bacteria > Pseudomonadota > Gammaproteobacteria > Burkholderiales > SG8-39 > DAHVFK01. The sequence goes on along the minus strand of JBAUTD010000337.1, from coordinate 56 downwards.
CCGGCGGAGATGACCTCGTCGATGCACGGCGATCTCGACGCCGGCGGCAGGCTCGA
>JBAUTD010000336.1:0-6193 GCA_049582045.1 Burkholderiales bacterium | reverse complement strand
CGGTGGAGGAGTCGCTGGAGGCCGCCGCCGCCGCGGGCGCGAGCATGGCCGGCTACCAGCTCATGCGCCTGCCGAACGAGCTCAAGACGCTGTTCCGCGAATGGCTCGCCGCGCACTACCCGTTGCGCGCCGAGCACGTGATGAGCATCGTGCAGCAGCTGCGCGGCGGACGCGACAACGACCCGCGCTTCGGCACCCGCATGACGGGCAGCGGGAACTACGCCGAGCTGCTCGCCAAGCGCTTCGAGATCGCCTGCCGCAAGCTCGGCCTGAACGGCGCCGAACGCGGCACCCGGGCGCGGCGCGAGCTCGACTGCACGCGCTTTCGAGCGCCTTCGCCCGGCGGCCAGATGCAGCTTTTCTGAGCATGCGCAGGCTCTGGCTCGCCCTCGGCTGGGCCATCGTGGCCGCGATCGTATACGGCTCGGTGATGCACTCGCCGCCCTCGCTCGGCTTTCCGCAAAGCGACAAGCTCGAGCATCTCGGCGGCTACGGCCTCGCGATGTACTGGTTCTGCCAGCTCTACCGCGCACGCGGCGCGCGCGTGGGCTACGCGCTGGGCTTCATCGCCTTGGGCGTCGCGCTCGAGTTCGTGCAGCGGTGGCTCGGCTACCGCAGCTTCGAGATCGCAGACATGGTCGCCGACGCCGCGGGCGTGGCGCTCGGCTGGGCCCTTGCGCTCGCTTTCCCTGCTGCGCTGCCGCGAACCCGCTAGGCGAGGAACTCGATCAGCGCGTCGAGCACCGCGTCGGGGGCTTCCGCCATCAGCGAGTGGCCGGAGGTTCCGATCAGCACGGTGCGGCTTCCCGCCACCGCCTGCGCGAGCGGCGCGGCGGACCTGGGCGGCGTCATGACGTCGCGCCGCCCGAGCAGGAACAGCGCCGGGCATTTGACCCTGGCCGCGCCCTCCATCCCCGCGGCGTAGTCGTTGCAAGCCTTGAGGTCATTGTGCAGCACTCCCGGCGCAAGGCGGGCGAGCCGCGCCAGAGTGTCGCCGTACATCCACATGCCGGGGTTCGGATTGCCGCCGAGCGGCACCTGCGGCGCGTGGCCCCAGATCGTCGACATGTCGAACGCGTCGTGCTCGTTCCTGCGCGCCGCTTCCAGGAACGCGTCCGAGACCTTCATCGGGTAGGCGACGCCGATCAGGGCGATGCGTTCCACGCGCGCGGGGTGGCGAGCGGCGCATTCGACCGCGATCAGGGCTCCCATCGAGTGCCCGACCAGCGCGGCATTGGCGAGGCCGAGGCTGTCGAGCACCCGCACGACCCAGTCCGCCATCGCCTCGACCGACGCGAGCGGCGGTCCTTCGCTGCGGCCGTGCCCCGGCAGATCGAGCGCGAGGACATTGCGGCCGTGATAACCGAAGTAGCGGCTCTGCAGGCCGAACCAGCTGTGATCCAGCCCCGCGCCGTGCAGGAACACGACCGTCGGACGCGCTGCGTCGATCGCGTGCGCGGCGGTGTAGGCGAACACCGGCTTGCCGTCGATGGCGATATTCATTGCGCGACCTTTTTCGCCGTGGCCAGGGCGCGGCTGAGATCGTCGATCAGGTCCTGGGCGTCCTCCAGCCCGACCGACAGGCGCACCGTGCCGGCGGTGATGCCCGCCTTCTTCAGGTCCTCGTCCGACATGCGGTAGTGGGTAGTGGTGGCGGGATGGATCACGAGGGACTTCGCGTCGCCGACGTTCGCCAGGTGCGAGAACACGCGCAGCGCCTCGATGAACGCGCGCCCGGCGGGACGGCCGCCCTTCATGTTGAAAGAAAACACCGCCCCCGCGCCGCGCGGCAGCAGGCGAGCGGCCAGCGCATGGTCGGGGTGCGAGGGCAGCTCGGGATAGCCGACCGACTCAACCATCGGGTGCGCGGCGAGGAAGGCCACGACTTTCCTCGCGTTGTCGACGTGGCGCGGCATCCTCAGGTGCAGGGTCTCGATGCCCTGCAGGATGTGGAACGCGGTCATCGGCGCCATGCAGGCGCCGAAATCGCGCAGGCCCTCGCGCCGCGCGCGCAGCAGGAACGCGCGCGTGCCCGACTCCTCCTCGAAGTCCATGTCGTGGAAGCCCTCGTACGGCGCGGTGAGCTGTGGAAACTTGCCGCTCTTTTCCCAGTCGAAGCGGCCCGAGTCGACCAGCACGCCGCCGATCGCGACCCCATGACCGCCGAGAAACTTGGTCGCCGAGTGATAGAGCAGGTCCGCGCCGAACTCGAACGGCTTCATCAGCCAGGGCGTGGTGAAGGTCGAATCGACCAGCAGCGGCACGCGGGCCGCATGCGCGATTCCCGCCACCGCGGTGATATCGAGCACGTCCAGCCCCGGGTTGCCGAGCGTTTCGCCGAACACCAGGCGCGTGTTGTCGCGGATCGCGCGCTCGAAATTGCGCGGCTCGCGCGGGCTGACGAAGGTCGTCTCGATGCCGAAGCGCCTGAGCGTGTAGCCGAGCAGGTTGTGCGAGCCGCCGTAGAGCGAGTTCGAGGCGACCACGTGCTGCCCGGCATCGAGCAGGGTCGCGACCGCCAGGTGCAACGCGGCTTGCCCCGACGCGGTCGCGATCGCGCCGACCCCACCCTCCAGCGCGGCGACGCGCTCCTCGAGCACCGCCACGGTCGGGTTGGACATGCGCGAGTACACGTGTCCCGCGCGCTCCATGTTGAACAGCGAGGCCGCGTGCTCGGTGTCGCGGAACACGTACGAGGTCGTGGCGTAGATCGGCACCGCGCGGCTTCCGGTTGCCGCATCGGGCGACTGGCCGGCGTGCAGCGCGAGCGTGTCGAAGGCGGGATATTTGGGCGCTGCCATTGCGGACTCCGCAAAAGAAAACGCCCCTCGCAAGGGGCGTTCGTGGGATGGGGTCGTCTAGTGCAGGTGCTTGCGGCTCGGCTTGGTGTAGGCCTCGAAGGCGCGCTCGGGCTGCTTCGGCTGCGCGGCCTTCTCCTTCCAGTCGCGGTCGAACAGATCGTTCACCAGCATCACGACCTCGGCCGCGCGCTCCTTGTCGAACTGGCGCTCGAGCAGCGCCGAGACGTCCTCGATCATGCAGCGGCGCTGGGCCTCGTGGATCGCCTGCGCGGTCGGGCCGACGAACAGCAAGCGCCCTTCCTGATCGCCGTTCTCCTGGTAGAGGGTGAGATCGACCTCGACCGCCTCGTAGCAATAGGGGCCGAGGTTCTCCAGCGCCTCGTCCAGCGCGCGGTGGAAGCTGCGGCCGATCTCGCCGGTCCAGCAGACGTAAAGAATGAGCTCCTTTTCGTCGAACTTGAGCCCGGGCTCGTCGGGCTCGAGGCTCTTGACGTCGCTCAGCCCTTCCGCATCCAGGTATTCGAGCCAGGGCGCCAGCGCCTGCTCGATCTGCTTCTTCGAGACCCCTTCCAGAATGGGAATGTCGGCGTGGACGTGGACTTCGACGCGCATGGCGCAATCCTTGCGGAAAAAAGCGTGACATTCTACCACCCGGCCCCGCGCGGGGGCTTGAATCCGGGCCTCAGGGCACAAACCTTGCTAGTAGTTGCTTAAGGACCCGGCAACGACGCGCCGAAGGAGGCCCGCTATGAACGTGCTGTACGACAACGGCGACTACTACGTGACCGAATTCCCCGGCTGGGGCATCGAAGTGGTGGACACGCGCGCGGGCCGCGGGGCCTACCTGGAAGGTGCCCTGGAACGTCAGTTCCGTGCCGAAATCGCGCACCTGATATCGGGCGGGCCGAGCGACGAATCGGTCGAGGCTTTCCTCGGCGGCTACGAGGCCCTTCTGACCAACCCGATGGTGTTCCACTAGCGCCGGGGCGGTTTCGCAGCCGGGCGGCGCGAATCCGCTAGGATTCGCGCAATGGTACGCCCCGACTACGCTGGCGCCGGCCTGGTCAACCTGATCGCCTCGCTGATCGAGGCGCGCGGCGGGCGGGCGCACCAGCCGACACTGGCACAGCTGCCGCCGGCCGAAATCGCGCCGGCGCGCAACGTCCTGCTGCTGATCGTCGACGGGCTGGGCGACCTTTACCTTACGCGGCATGGAGCGGGCGGCGAGCTCGAGCGCCGGCGGCGCGGCGCGATGACCTCGGTGTTCCCCTCCACCACGGCCAGTGCGATCACCACTTCCTACACCGGCTGCGCGCCGCTCGAGCACGGCCTGACGGGCTGGTTCACCTTGTTCGGGGCCGCCGGCTGCGTCGCCGCGCCGCTGCCGTTTCGTTCCCGCGGCGACTATCTGCCGCTCGGCGCGCGCGGAGTCGATGCGCGCGCGATCTACGCCTCGGCTTCGCTGTTCGACGCGCTGCCGGTACGTTCGGTCGTCGTCTCGCAACGCGAGATCATCGACTCCCAGTACAACCTGCACCACTGCGGGCGCGCCGAGCGGCGCGCCTACGACGACCTCGAGGGCCTGGTGCGCGAGACCGAGGCCGCGGTCAAGTCCGGCGACGAGCGCAAGTTCGTCTACGTCTACTGGCCGCTGTACGACACTGTTTCGCACGCGCACGGCGCCCAGAGCCCGCAGGCCGCGCAGCAGTTCGCCGCGGTCGACGCGGCCTTCGGCGCGCTGCTGGCGCGCCTGGCGGGGACCGAAAGCGTGGTGGTCGCCACCGCCGACCACGGCTTCATCGACTGCCCGCCGGAGACCGCGCTGCAGCTCGAGGACGGACCCGGCCTGTCGGCGCTGCTGTGCTACCCGCTCTGCGGAGAGCGCCGCGTCGCGTACTGCCACGTCCAGGACGGTCGGGTGGACGAGTTCATCGCGCGCGCCGCGCAATGGCTCGACGGCCGCGCCCGGGTGCGCCCGAGCCGCGAACTGCTCTCCGAGGGCTGGTTCGGCGCCGGGCCCGCGCACCCGCGCATCGCCGAGCGCATCGGGGACGTCGCGCTGGTGATGAACGAGCGGTTTACCATCAAGGACTGGACGCCGGGCGAGCCCGGGCACCTGCACATCGGCAACCACGGCGGGGCGAGCGCGGACGAGATGATGATCCCGCTGGTGGTCGCCGCGACCTAGGGAGGAGAAAATGAAAGCGACCGTCAACGGCATCGAAACCTACTACGAACTTCACGGCAAGGACGGCGCGCCGTGGCTGACGCTCAGCCACTCGCTCGCCTGCAGCGCGCGCATGTGGGACCCGCAGATCGAGGCGCTCAAGAGCCGCTACCGCATCCTCGCCTACGACACCCGGGGCCACGGCGAGAGCATGGCGCCGACCGGGGCCTACACGCTCGAGCAGCTCGCGGACGACCTGCACGCGCTGCTCAGGCACCTCGCGATCGACAGCACGCATTTCGTCGGGCTGTCGATGGGCGGCATGATCGGGCAGACCTTCGCGCTCAAGTATCCCGGGGTGTTCCTCAGCCTGACGCTCGCCGACACCACCAGCCGCTACCCGGCCGATGCGGCGGGGGTATGGAAGGAGCGCATCCACACGGTCGAGACGCGCGGCATGCAGCCGCTGGTGCAGCCGACGCTCGAGCGCTGGTTCACGGAAGGCTTCCGCAAGGCGCATCCCGAGGTCGTGCAGCGCATCGCGGTCCTGATCGCCGGCACGCCGGTGGCGGGCTACGCCGGCTGCAGCCACGCGATCCCGAAGATCGACCTGACCGCCAGGCTGAAGGAGATCGACTGCCCGATCCTGGTGATCTGCGGCGACAAGGACCCCGGCACGCCGCCCGCGATGGCGCGCGAGATCCACGACAACGCGCCCGGCTCGAAGCTGGTGCTGATCCCGGACGCGGCGCACCTGTCGAACCTGGAAAAGCCCGCGGAGTTCAACCGCGCGCTGGAGGCGTTCCTTTCATCCCTGCCCAGCGCCTGAGACCGGGTACGCGAATGCCGAACAGGTCGAGCACCCGCGCCACGGTGTGCTCGATCAGCTCGTCGATGCTCTTGGGCTTGGCGTAGAGCGCCGGCGCGGGAGGAAAGATGATCCCGCCCATCTCGGTCACCGCGACCATGTTGCGCAGGTGCGCGAGGTTGAGCGGGGCCTCGCGCGGCATCAGCACCAGGCGGCGGCGCTCCTTGAGCACCACGTCGGCCGCGCGCGAGACCAGGTCGTCGGCGTGCGCGTGCGCCACCGCGGCGAGCGTCTTCATCGAGCACGGCGCGATCACCATGCCCTCGGTCAGGAACGAGCCGCTCGCGAGCGCGGCAGCGACGTCGCGCGGCGCGTAGGCCGCGTCGGCCAGGCGCTCGATTTCGCGCCGTTTCAGAC
>JBAUTD010000335.1:0-2501 GCA_049582045.1 Burkholderiales bacterium | reverse complement strand
AGGTCGAACTCGGCCGACAGCTCGGCGCGCTCGGCGCCCTCGCGCACCGCCGCGGGGTCGGCGCGGCCGCCCATCAGGAGCTCGATCGCGTCGACCAGGATCGATTTTCCCGCGCCGGTCTCGCCGGTCAGCACCGTGAACCCGGGGCCGAACTCCAGCTCGACGCGCTGCACGATGACGAAGTCGCGGATGCCCAGCGCGCGCAGCATCGCGGCTCAGTCGGGCTCGCCGGGATCGCGCTCGCGGTCCACCGCCTCGCTCCAGCGCAGCTTCTCGCGCAGCATGACGAAGTAACTGTAGCCGGGCGGATGGACGAAGCGCACCGACTGCTCCGAGCGGCGCAGCACCAGGCGGTCGCCCTGCGCCATGTCGGCCAGCGCGTAGCCGTCGAAATGCGCCCGCGCGTCGAGCGCGCGCACCAGAACGATCTCGATCAGGCTGCGGTCCGCGACGCTCACGGGCCGCGCCGACAGCGTGTGCGGGTTGAGCGGCACCAGCGCGAACGCGCCGACCCCCGGATGCAGGATCGGACCCTGCGCCGAGAGCGCGTACGCAGTGGACCCGGTCGGCGTGGCGACGATCACGCCGTCGGCGCGCAGCGTGTAGACGTACTCGCCGTCGATGTAGACCTCGAACTCGATCAGCCTGCCCTGCGAGCCCTTGCCCACCACCGCCTCGTTCAGGGCCAGCGTGCGCTGCAGCAGCGCCCCGTCGCGCCGGATTTCCGCCTCGAGCAGCGCGCGTTCCTCGAGCAGGTAGCGGCCGTCGAGGATGGTGCCGATCGAGGCAGGCATGTCCTTCAGGGCGATGTCGGTCATGAACCCGAGGCGCCCGAGGTTCACCCCCGCGAGCGGCACGCCGTGGCGCACCAGATTGCGCGCCGCCGCGAGCATGGTGCCGTCTCCGCCGACCACGATCGCAAGGTCGGCGCCCCCGCCGATGGCCTCGTAGTCGACCCCTCGCGCCGCGTCGCCGAACGCCGGAGCGGTCTCCTTCTCGATCAGCACCTCGCAGCCGCGCGCCTCCAGCAGCCGGCGCAGCTCCCGCAAGGAGGCCGCGATCTCGGGGCTGTGGTGCTTGCCGATCAGGGCCACGCGGCTGAAGGCTAAGGGCATGATGGCGGCGATTTAACCACAGCGGGAGTCGGCGGGAAATGTAGAATGGTCTCATGCTGGACAAGCGCGCGCAGATCCTGCTGAAGACCCTGGTTGAGCGTTACATCGCCGAGGGTCAGCCGGTGGGCTCGCGCACCCTTTCCAAATACTCCGGGCTTGATCTCTCGCCGGCCACGATCCGCAACGTGATGTCCGACCTGGAGGAAATGGGGTTCATTTCCAGTCCGCACACTTCGGCCGGCCGCATTCCGACGCCTCTGGGCTACCGCTTCTTCGTCGACACCCTGCTGGTGACCCGGCCGCTGCAGTCCGGAGAGATCCACCGGCTGGAGGAGCAGCTCCACCTCGACAACCCGCAGCGCGCGATCCAGTCGGCGTCGAACCTGCTGTCGCAGCTGACGCACTTCGCGGGCGTGGTGATGACCCCGCGCCGGCGCGCCGTCTCGTTCCGGCACATCGAATTCCTCAGGCTGTCGGAGCGGCGCGTGCTGCTGATCGTCGTCACGCCCGAGGGCGACGTGCAGAACCGGATCCTGTTCACCGAACGCGACTATTCCCAGACGGAGCTGATCGAGGCGGGCAACTACATCAACCAGAACTACGCCGGCCAGAGCTTCGAGGACGTGCGCCAGCGCCTGCACCAGGAGCTGCGCGAGATCCGGCAGGACATGATCATGCTCATGACCGCGGCGCTCGAAGCCGGCGACAAGGCGGTAAACGAAGGCAACGAGCAGTACGTGATCTCGGGCGAGCGCAATCTGCTCGAGGTGAGCGAGCTGTCGCAGGACATGAAGCGCCTGCGCCAGCTGTTCGAGCTGTTCGAGAAGAAGACCTCGTTGCTGCAGATCCTGGACGTGTCGCTGCGCGGCCAGGGCGTGCAGATCTTCATCGGCGGCGAGTCGGGTTTTTCCACTCCGGACGAGGTAAGCGTGGTGACCGCGCCCTACAAGGTGGACGGCGAGGTGGTCGGCACGGTAGGCGTGATCGGGCCCACGCGCATGGCCTACGACCGGGTGGTGCCGATCGTCGACGTCACCGCGAAGCTCCTTTCGAGCGCGCTGTCGCAGGGCTAGCCGGTGGCGGACCGGTTTCGCCCCGAGCCGGCGTTCGACCACGCTTCCTCCGCGCGCGACGGGATCCTGCTGGTCAACCTCGGCACCCCGGCGGCGCCGACCGCCGGCGCAGTGCGCCGCTATCTGGCCGAGTTCCTGTCCGACCCGCGGGTGGTGGAGATTGCGCGCGCGCTCTGGCTGCCGATTCTGTACGCAGTGATCCTCTCGGTGCGGCCGGCGCGCTCGGCGCGCAAGTACGCCGAGATCTGGAGCCCGGAGGGCTCGCCGCTCGCGGTGCACACCGCGCGCCAGGCGGCACTGCTCGGCGCCGCGC
>JBAUTD010000334.1:0-2090 GCA_049582045.1 Burkholderiales bacterium | reverse complement strand
CCTCGGCGTCGACCAGCACCGCGAGGTAGAACGCGCGCTCGGGCGCCTTGAGCGGCTCGTGCGGGCGCGCGTGCACCTCGTTGGCGAGCTGAAAGCGCTGCGGATGGTTCTCGGGCAGCTGCATCGGTCGATCCTGCTTGTCGGCAGGCAGAAGCATCGCATATCCTCGTTTCTTTTTGGACCCTCGCCATGGATCCGATGCTCGACCTGCTCGTCGCCTGCACGGCGTTCCTCCTGCTGCACGTGCTGCCGAGCACGCCGCTGCGCGCGGCGCTGGTCGCTCGCCTGGGCGAAGGGCCCTACACCGGGCTGTTCTCGCTCGCCACGCTGGCCGCGATCGTGTGGATGGCCATCGCCTACCGCGCCGCGCCGCTCGCGTTCCTGTGGCCGGGGCTGCGCCACGTGCCCTCGGCGGTCATGCCGTTCTCGTTCATCCTGCTCGCCTGCGGCGTGCTGACGCCCAACCCCACCGCGGTGGGAGCGGGCAAGCTGCTCGCCAACCCGGAGCCCGCGCGCGGTATCATCCGCGTCACGCGCCATCCGGTGATGTGGGGCATCATGCTGTGGGCCGGCGCGCACGTCCTGGCGCGCGGGGAGCTCAAGGCGACGGTCTTCTTCGGCAGCTTCCTTCTGCTCGCCGCCGCCGGCACCCTGCTGCAGGACGCGCGCAAGGCGCAGGTTCACGGCGAGGATTGGAAGCGCTTCGCCGCGCTCACGTCGAACGTCCCCTTCGTCGCGATCGCGCAGGGCCGCAACCGCTTCGCCGCGGGCGAGATCGGGCTGGTGCGGACCGCCTTCGGCCTGATCCTGTACGGCGGGATGATGGCCTCGCACGCCTGGCTGTTCGGCGTGCGGCCCTACTAGCGCGGCGCGAGCTTGGCCTGAACGCGCTGGTCGAACTTCGCCACGTTGACCACCACGCGCTGGTGCGCGCCGTCGCCGATCAGGTCGCGCTCGTCGTGCGCCTCGACGCGAAAGTGGATCGTGCGGCCCTCGACCTTCGTCACCTCGGCGCGCGCGCGCACTTTCATGCCGACCGGCGTCGCCGCGATGTGGCGCACGTCGAGCACCGTGCCGAGCGACTGGTGGCCCTCGGGCAGCAACCGCTCGCAGGCATCGAGCGCCGCGGCCTCGAACAGGTTGATCATCACCGGCGTGGCGAGCACGTGCACCTTGCCGCTGCCGACGCGCGGCGCGGTGTGCTCCTCGCCCACGGTCAGCTCGGCGTGGCCGGCGAGGCCGGGTTTCAGCTCAGCGGGTAGTGCCATGGCTCATTTCCCTTTCGGATGCGATGTGCGGATCCTGAACCACCACAGCGCGGCGCCCGCGGCGATCAGGATCAGCGCGAGCACGTGCTCGATGCGCTTCAGGTCGCCGAGCCAGAGCTGCACCAGCTGGCCGAAGGCGTAGCCGACCGAGGCCACCACGGCCGCCCACACCACGGCGGCGGCGAAGTCTAGCGCAGTGAAGCGCGCCCAGGGCACCGGGCTCATGCCGACCGCGATCGGCCCGACCGTGCGCAGCCCGTACAGAAAGCGCAGCGACAGGATCACCGGCAGGTGGTAGCGCTCGAGCAGAGCGCTCATCCGCCGTGCTTTCGATTTCAGCATCGGAAATCGTCGCAGCAAGCGCTCGCCGTGGCGCCGCCCGACCTGGAACCAGATCTGCTCGCCGGTCACGGCGCCCGCCCATGCGGTCGCGATCACCCACGGCAGCTCGAGGTAGCCCGCGCGCGCGGCCAGGCCCGCGAGCAGAAGCACCGTCTCGCCCTCGAGCAGCGTGCCCAGGAACACCACGGGATAGCCCCAGGTCTCGACCAGCTGCGCGAGGTCCATGAGGCCGCATTGTGACGCAAAATACGCGCATGACGGCCGATCGCCCCCATGTGCTCATCCTCGGCTGCGGCTTCGGCGGCCTGTTCGCGGCGCGCGCGCTCTCGCGCGCACCGGTGCGCGTGACCGTGCTCGACCGCACCAACCACCATCTTTTCCAGCCGCTGCTGTACCAGGTCGCGACCGCCGGCCTCGCCGCGCCCGCGATCGCCGCGCCGATCCGGCAGATCCTCGCCGCGCAGAAGAACGCCACCGTAC
>JBAUTD010000333.1:0-1633 GCA_049582045.1 Burkholderiales bacterium | reverse complement strand
GCGCCGCACCGAGATGACGCCCGAGCAGCGCGAGAACATGTTCGGCGCGAAGCAATATGCCAAGCGCTGAGCTCAAGGGGAAGGTCGCCTGGATCACCGGCGGGGGCTCGGGCATCGGGCTCGCGGGAGCGCTCGAGCTGGCAAGGGCCGGCGCGCACGTGGTCATTTCCGGGCGCACCGCGCGGACCAACGAAAGCGGCCTCGCGGAGCTGAAGAAGGCCGGCAGCGCGGAAGCGATGCTGCTCGACGTCGGCGACCGCGCCGCGGTGGAGAAGACCGCGGCCGAGATCGAGAAACGCCATGGCCGCATCGACATCCTGGTGACCAGCGCCGGCACCAACATCGGCGGCAGCAAAAGGAACCTGAAGACCATGTCGCCCGAAGGCTGGGACGACGTTGTCAGGATCAACCTGAACGGCCTGTTCTACTGCTGCTTCGCCGTGCTGCCCGGCATGCGCGCGCGGAAGGACGGCCTGATCGTCAACATCTCCTCCTGGGCAGGCCGCTACGCTTCGACCCTGACCGGGCCGGCCTACAACGCCACCAAGCGCGCGGTGATCGCGCTGTCGGAATCGATCAACATGGAGGAGTGCGCCAACGGCATCCGCGCCACCTCGATCCTGCCGGGCGAAGTGGCGACCCCGATCCTGGAAAAGCGGCCGGTGCCGCCGTCCCAGGCGGAGCGCGCCCGCATGGCGCAGGCTGAGGATCTCGGCAGGGCGATCCTGTTCGTCGCGACCATGCCCGCGCGCGCCTGCGTCAACGAGCTGATCATCAGCCCGACCGCGAACCGCTTCTACCTGGGCGGCATCGAAGCACCCAAGAATTGATCTTCCTTCGCGTCGCGCTGCCGTTCATCGCGGGATTCTTCGTCTCGTACATGTACCGCGCGGTGAACGCGGTGCTGGGCCCGACGCTCGCGCTCGAGTTCGGTCTCAACGCCGGCGGGCTGGGACTGCTCACCAGCATGTACTTCCTGTCTTTCGCCCTGTTCCAGCTGCCGCTCGGCCTGCTGCTCGACCGCTTCGGGCCGCGGCGCGTGAACGCGACGCTGCTGCTGGTGGCCGCCGCGGGCGGCACCTGGTTCGCGTTCGCTCACTCCGCGGCCGAGGCGATCGCCGCGCGCGCGCTGATCGGCCTGGGGGTCTCGGGCTGCCTGATGTCGACCGTGCTCGCCTTCGTGCTGTGGTATCCGACCGAGCGCCTCTCGACCATGAACGGGATCGCCTTCGCCTGCGGCGCGCTCGGCTCGATCACGGTCAGCGTTCCGCTCGAGCTGCTGCTGCGCGTGTGGTCCTGGCGCGAGGCCTTCATGCTCCTGGTCGGGGCCACGCTCGCGGTCAGCCTCACGCTGTGGTTCTGGGTGCCCGAGAAGAGCGCGCGCCCGAGCGGCGCGAGCCTGGGCGACCAGCTGCGCGGTCTGGCGAGGCTGATCTCCGACCCGGGCTTTCGCCGCATCGCGTTCGCGATGGCCGCGAGCCAGGTCGCCGCGATGTCGCTGCAGACGCTGTGGATGGCGACCTGGCTGCGCGACGTCGCCGGCTACGGCCCGTCCCAGGTCGCGCGCGGGCTGCTCGCGGCGAACGTGGCGATGATCGTCGGCTACCTGGGCTTCGGCCGCGCCGCGGACATG
>JBAUTD010000332.1:0-7451 GCA_049582045.1 Burkholderiales bacterium | reverse complement strand
AGCTGGGAGTGGGCGCCACCCGACATGGCGCGCACCTGATCCTGCGCCGCTTTCATGGCGGAGGGCCGCAGCACCATGGTTTTCTCGAAATCGGCCGCCGTGGCGGCGGGCTGCTGGCCGGGCTCGGCCAGATACTTCAGCTTGTACTTGCCCAGCTCGACGATGTCGTTGTTCTGCAGGAAGTGCTTCTTGACCGCGTTTCCGTTCACCAGCGTGCCGTTCGTGCTGCCCAGATCCTCGAGGAACGAGTCGTTCAGGATCGTGACGATCACCGCGTGCTCGCCGCTGACCGCCAGGTTATCGATCTGAATATCGTTGTGCGGCTTGCGGCCGATGGTGGTGCGCTCCTTCACCAAGGGAATCTCCTTGAGCACCAACCCGTCCATGCTGAGTATCAGTTTCGCCATAGCTGACCCCTGGGGGTTATTTTAACCATGCAAAGAACCTGGCCATAACGCCGCGGGCGGCGGGGTACTCCCGCAGGATGCGTACGAGTATAACCGAAACGTTGTCGCGCCCCCCGTTGTCATTCGCCATCTGAACCAGCTGCTGAGCCGCCAGTTCCAGGTTCGCGCCGAGCGCTTCCAGCGCCATGCCGATGTCCTCGTCGCTCACCATATCGCACAGCCCGTCCGAACACAGCAAGTAGATGTCGCCGGGCGCCGTGCGGTACTCGCGGATCTCGGGCTCGACGACCGGATCGATGCCGAGCGCCTTTGTGACCAAATTCCTGTGCTGCGCGGTCTTCGCCTGCTCGGGCGTGATCAACCCGGAATCGATCTGCTCCTGCAGCAGCGAATGGTCGCGCGTGACCTGGGTCAACGCGCCGTCGCGCATGCGGTACAGGCGCGAGTCGCCCAGGTGCGCGACCATCATCCGATTGTCGTAGAACAGGCAGGTCACCAGCGTGGTGCCCATTCCGGCGTACTGCGGCTGGCTCTGCGCCGCCTGGTGGATCGACGTATTCGCCTTCAGGATCTGATCGTGAAGCAGCTTCTCGGCGCGCGGGCGGCGCGTCTGCGGATCGAGATCCTGCGGGCTCACGCCCGCGAGTGCCTGCGCCACTTCGGTGGCGATCACGGTGGTCGCCATGCCGCTCGCGACCTCGCCCGCGTTGTAGCCGCCCATGCCGTCCGCGAGCACTACGATCCCGTGCGCAGCGTCCGACACGACCGCGTCCTCGTTGTGCGCGCGCACCATGCCCGCGTCGGTGCGGCTCACGATCTGGAGTGCGCGGCTCAGGTCCATGCCGGGCTCACAGCTCGATGTCGATCGGGAGGTGGGTCGGCACTGCGCCGCCGACGGAGCCGCTTGCCGAGCGCAGCGCCTGCGCGAACTCCTCGCCCGTCTGGAAGCGCTCGTCCGGGTTCTTCGCCAGCGCGCGCGAGAGGAAGGCCACGAGCGACGGCGGCACGGCCGGGTTGATCGACAGGATGTCGGTCGGCGCCTCGCTCGAGATCTTGAACATGAGCTGAGCCATCGACTCGCCCTCGAACGGCAGGCTGCCGCACAGCAGCTGGTACAGGCTGACGGCGAGCGAGAACAGGTCGCTGCGGCCTTCGATCTTCTTGCCCGCCAGCTGCTCGGGCGACATGTACGAGGGCGTCCCGAGCACCATTCCGGTCTTGGTCTTGGAGCTGTCGGTCAGGCGTGCGATGCCGAAGTCGGTGACCTTCACCGAGTCGGTGTCGGGGTAGTACATGACGTTCGCGGGCTTCACGTCACGGTGAACGACGCCCTGCCTGTGGGCGTAACCGAGCGCCTCGGCCACGCGCGCCGCGATCGAAACTACCTTGTCCTGCGGCAGCAGGTTGCCGGGCTTGGTGAACGGCACCAGGTCGCCGCCCTTGAGCAGCTCCATCGCGATGTAGCACAGGTCGTGCTCCTCGCCGGCGTCGTAGATGGTGACGATGTGCGGGTGCGACAGTCGCCCGGCAGTCTCGGCCTCGCGGAAGAAGCGCTCCTTCGCCTCGGCCAGCTCGTCCGCTTCGAACTCCTGCGCGAGCGCCAACGTCTTGATCGCCACGACGCGGCCGATCTTCGGGTCCTTGCCCAGGTAAACCACGCCCATCGCCCCCTTGCCAAGCTCCTTGTCGATCTGGTAGCGCCCGAGCATCGGCTTCTCGACCGCGCCTCCTGCGCCCAGGATGCTCGCGTTGCTGCCGCCGCCCGAGCCGCCGAGCATCACGGTTTCCGAGAGCTGCTTGGCGCGCGACAGGCGCTCCACCAGGTCGCGGTATTGGGGCTTGATGTCGTGCATGTGGCGGAACACCGACTCGGCCTTGTTGAACTGGCGCTTGCGCTCGAAGTCGAGCGCAAGGTTGTACAGGTTGTCGAGCACCGCGTCGGACATCGGCACCTGGCGGAACTTGTCCCAGGCCATGTCGAGATTGCCCTGCCCTTGGTAGGCCAGCCCCAGCATCCGATTCGACTCGGCCGAGTTCTCGTCCGAGCGCAGCTTGGCGCGCTCGGTGACGATGAATCGCTTGGTGACCAGCGCGAGGTGCCCTAGCAGCAGCAGCGTCGCCGGCACCATGAGAGGCATCCACACGCCGCGCGCGGTCATCAGGCCGAAATGCACCGCCAGCAGCGCCAACAGCAGCGCCGCGGTGAGCGCGGCCGCGAGCCCGGCCTTGAGGCGGGGCAGCAGGACGATCAGGTACGCGGCGACGAGCAGAAAGACGGCCTTCGAGGCCGCCCAGGCCCAGGTCGGCGAGACGAAGAAGTCCTGCTGCAGGATCGAGGATACCGCGTGCGCCAGCGTCAGCACCGGCGCCATCGCGGGCGCGATCGGCGTTACCGAAGTCGTGCCCACGCCGGCGGCCGTCGCGCCGATGAGCACGATCTTGCCCGCGTACTTGCTGGCCGGGATCTTGCCGCTCAGCACGTCGTAGAACGAGTCGACCTGGAACGCGGACCTGCCGTCGCGGTCCTTGTAGAAATAGGTGTGCATCTGCATCGCCGGATCGGTCCCGATCTTCAGGTTGCCGAGCGACACGCCCTCGCCCAGGCGCACCGAGATGTCCGCCGGCCCGAGATTGAGGCTTCTGGCCGCGATCAGCATCGAAAGCGACGGGTAGTACTGGTCGAAGTACTGCAGCACCAGAGGCTCGGTGCGGATCGCGCCGTCGACGTCCGGGTAGGCGTTCAGGTGCCCCAGGCCCGCCGCCGCCCTGCCGATCGAGTCGACCGGGATCTGGACGCTTTCGGTCGGCAGCGCGAATCCCTGGTCGCCGCCGACGCGGGAGCAGACGTCCTTTTGCACGAAATCCGGCAGCGCCTTGTCCGGGCGCCCGCGCGGCTGGCCGAGCGTAAACAGCATCGGCAGCAGCACGTTGCCCGCGCGCGTCATGCTGTCCGCGAGCTTGCGGTCGGTGTTGAGCGACGCCTCGGCCTGGGTCAGCAGCGCCACCAGAGGCGCCATCGCGCCGCCCTCGGGCGTTCCGGGCGCGGGCTTGCGCGCCATGTCCAGCAACTGGGTGATGTAGCGGTAGCCGGGGTCGAGCTGCGGCTCGCTGAAGAACACCGTATAGCCGATCACCTTGGCCTTCGCCGCGGCGAGCAGGTCGATCATCTTCGCGTGCACGTCGCGCGGCCAGGGCCAGCGGCCGATGTTGGCGATGCTCTGGTCGTCGATCGCGATCACCGCGACCCGGTCCGAGGGCGTGCGCGAGGACGCCTGCACGCCCATGTCGTAGGCCTTGCGCTCAAGGCTCTGCAGCAGGTCGCTGCCGCTGGCGAAGAACACAAGCAGCGCCAGCGCCAAGCCGAGAAACCAGTCTGACTTCCAGAAACCTGACTTCATGCGCCCGCGGCCCCCAAACAACTCCCATAAAACAAAAGCCTAATGCGCATTGTTGCAGTCGGATATAAGCTGCGTCAAATATTTGCAGCCAGGCTCCGACCGGCCTGGGGGGGCGCGCGGCGGGGCTCTAAGTGCCCAAAATCATCCCGGATTTGATCTGGCCCGGGCCCAGCAGGTCGGCCGCGGCGACCTTCTTGCCGTCCCCGAGCTTGGCGCGCAGGACCTCGATCCGGCCGCCCTGGGCGGTCACCTGGAAGCTGGACGCGCCGACTTCGACGACCTCGCCGATCTTGCCCTTCACCGCGCCGAAGGTGCGCACGGGGTGCTTTTTGGCGTCGAAAATCTGCAATTTCTGGCCGTTCAGCGTGGTCCAGGCCCCGGGCGCCGGGTTGCAGCCCCGGATCAGGTCGTAGACGAAATCGACGTGGTTATGCCAGTGGATCCGCGCTTCGGCCTCGCGGCACCACCCTTCGTAGGTGGCCTGCGCCTCGTCCTGCGCCGTCTCGCGGTGCTTGCCGGCCACCACCAGGTCGGCCGCCTCGAGCATCGCCGCCACGCCCATCGGGAACAGGCGGTCGAAGTACACCGTGCCGAGCGTGTCGTCGGGACTGACCGCGGTCTCTTTCTGCAGGATCACCGGGCCCTCGTCCAGTCCGTCGTTGGGGCGGAAGATCGTCAGCCCGGTCTTTTTCTCGCCGCGGATCAGCGGCCAGTTGATCGAGCTCGGGCCGCGATACTTCGGCAAGAGCGAAGGGTGGTACTGGATCGTGCCGTGACCGGGGATGGTGACGAAATCCTGCGGCGCGAACTGCAGCACGTAGGCCATGACGCCGAGCTCGACGTTCAGACCCTTGAGCGCGCTCTTCGCCTCGTCGCTCTTGAGCGAGGCGAACTGGAACACCTTCACGCCTTTTTCCTGCGCCGCGACCTTGAGCACGTCGGGCCGCGCGCCGGGCTTCTCCGGCGCGCAGAACACGCCCGCCACCTGGTCGCCGCGCGCGAGGAAGGCTTCCAGAACCGCCTTGCCGAAATCCTGCTGGCCGATGATCGCGATTTTCATCACGCGGCCTTCTTGGGCGGCGCGGAGAACGCCCCCGTGCTTCTCAATTCCGAAATTCTCTCTTTTTCATAGCCAAGAACGTCCCGCAGGATCTCGTCCGTGTGCTCGCCCAGCGTCGGCGAGCGCTTGATGACCGCCGGCGAATCCGAGAGCTTGATCGGCATGCCGACGTTGAACCATTTGCCGCGCTGCGGGTGGTCGAGCTCGACCCACATCTCGCGCCCGCGCACGTGCTCGTCGTTGGCGAGGTCCTCGGTGCTCATGATCGGCCCGCAGGGCACGTCGAGCGGATTGAGGATCGCCATCAGCTCGCGCTTGGTGTACTTCTCGGCGAACTTGTTGATCAGGGTCCACATCAGCTGCTGGTTCTTGCGTCGCTCGCCGATGGTGGCGAAATGCGGGTCGGCGGCGAGATCCGGCATGCCGATGTCGGGACCGATGCGCTTGGCGAGCGCCGCCCACACCGCCTCCTGCACCACGATGTAGAGCCAGTCGTTGGCGCCGTGCGGTTTGCAGTGGATCGCGTTGCCGAGCTGTCCGCCGCCCGAGTCGTTCCCGGCGCGCGGCACGTCGCCCATGCCCTTGTAGGTCGGCACCGAGTACTCCGACAGCTCGCCGCGCGTCAGGCGCTGGTGGTCGCGGAACTTGACCCGGCACAGGTTCATCACGCCGTCCATCATCGCGACCTCCACGTACTGGCCCTTCCCGGTGCGCCGCGCCTGGTGCAGCGCGCCGAGCAGGCCGATCGCCAGGTGCAGGCCGGTGCCCGAGTCGCCGATCTGCGCGCCGGTGACGAACGGCGGGCCGTCGGGCACCCCGGTGGTGCTCATCGAGCCGCCCATCGCCTGCGCCACGTTCTCGTAGGCCTTGAAGTCCGAGTAGGGGCCGGTCGAGCCGAAGCCCTTGATCGAGCCCATCACGATCTTCGGGTTGATCTCGCGGATCTTCTCCCAGCCGAAGCCGAAGCGCTCGAGCACGCCGGGGCCGAAGTTCTCCATGATGATGTCGCACTTCTTGAGCAGGTCGCTGAACACCTGCTTGCCCTCGGCGCTCTTCATGTTCACGGTGATCGAGCGCTTGTTGCAGTTGAGCATCGTGAAGTAAAGGCTGTCGGCGTTCGGCACGTCGCGCAGCTGGCCGCGCGTCGCGTCCCCCTGCGGATTCTCGAACTTGATCACGTCGGCGCCCATCCAGGCGAGGAGCTGACTGCAGGTCGGCCCCGCCTGCACATGGGTCATGTCGAGGATGCGTACGTCTTTCAAGGCTTCCATACGGGTCTCCAGATGCTCACTTTTTCTTGGCGCTCGGGTTCAGGTTCGTGATGCGGCCGCTCTCGGTGCCCGCGGTCTCGTCGATGATCGCGTTGATGAGCGTCGGCCTGCGCGAGCGGATGGCTTCGTCCATCGCCTTGCGCAGCGCCTCCGGGGTGCTCGCGTGCGCGCCCACGCCGCCGAAGGCCTCCATCAGCTTCTCGTAGCGAGCGTCCTTGACGAACACCAGCGGCGCCGGGTCGCGCCCGCCGGTCGGGTTCTTCTCGTCGCCGCGGTAGACGCCGTTGTTGTTCAGGATCACCACGCACACCGGCAGGTTGTAGCGGCAGATGGTCTCGACTTCCATGCCGGAGAAGCCGAACGCGCTGTCGCCCTCGATCGCGATCACCTGCTGCTTGCCGACCGCCGCCGCCGCGACCGCGAAGCCCATGCCGATGCCCATCACGCCCCAGGTGCCGACATCGAGCCTCTTTCGAGGCTGGTACATGTCGACGATGCTGCGCGTGAAATCGAGCGCGTTCGCGCCCTCGTTGACGAGGATGGCCTCGGGGTTGGCCTTCACGATGTCGCGCACCACGTTCAGCGCGCTGTGGAAGTTCATCGGCGAGGGGTTCTTCGCCAGCGTCTCGGCCATCTTGGCAACGTTCTTCGCCTTTCGCTCGGCGATCGCGTTCAGCCACTCGGCAGGGGGTTTTTGAACAGTGCTTCCCATGGCGGCCAGCAAGGCGGAGACGCACGAGCCGATGTCGCCCACCAGCGGAGCGTCGATGCGCACGTTGCTGTCGGCTTCCTGCGGCGAGATGTCGACCTGGACGAACTTCTGCCCGCCCCAGTCCTTCGCGTTCTTGCCGCCCCAGGTCTTGCCCTTGCCGTGCGAGAGCAGCCAGTTCAGCCGCGCGCCGATCAGCATCACCACGTCCGCCTCGGGCAGCACGTAGGAGCGCGCCGCCGAGGCCGACTGCTCGTGCGTGTCGGGCAGCAGGCCCTTGGCCATCGACATCGGCAGATAGGGAATCCCGGTCTTCTCGATCAGGCTCCTTATATCGGCGTCCGCCTGCGCGTACGCCGCGCCCTTGCCCAGAATGATCAGCGGCTTCTTCGCGGAGCGAAGCAGATCCAGGGCGCGCGCGACGGCCTCCGGGGCCGGGATCTGGCGCGGCGCCGGATCGACCACCTTGATCAGCGACCTGCGGCCGGCTTCCGCGTCGATCGACTGCGGGAACAGCTTCGCCGGCAGGTCGAGGTAGACCCCGCCCGGGCGGCCGGAGACCGCCGCGCGGAGCGCGCGCGCGACGCCCACGCCGATGTCCTCGGC
>JBAUTD010000331.1:0-2862 GCA_049582045.1 Burkholderiales bacterium | reverse complement strand
GACGCGCCGCGACGTCCTAGCGGGTGCGCGCGGCTTTCACGAAGTCGAGCGAGGCCTGAAACAGGGGCAGATCCTTCTCGTACTCGGCCGCCTCGGCGCGGTCGATCTGGATCCACTCCCTCGTGCTCGCCACGCCGCCGGGCTGAAACGGCACCACGTTGTCGCGCGAGAACTGCAGCTCGGTCGCGGTGGCGACCGGCAGGCGTAGCCCGACGCCCTTGCCGCTGATGCAGGCGAACATCCGGTCGTTGACGAAATAGGCGTCCAGGCCGTTGATCTTCCTGGTGCTGACGCCGGAGAGCTTGAGCAGCACGGCGTCGATTTGCGCCTTGCGGCTGGACTCGGGCCCATCGGTCTTCATGACAAATCATATACAGATCCGGGCCGCGACCGTCCATTAGTTCCTGGAGCCGGACGTCGACCCGGGGAATACTGCGCTTGCAGGCAAACGCAGGTCCGGCGCGCAAAACGCCGGAGAGGGCCCGGCCGATCCTCCTCCCGGCCGGCGCCCCCGATCGATTCCCCTGGCGCACCCTGCCTGCGCCAGGGGTCTTTCACCGCCGCCGTTATAGACTATCCGCATGGGTACGACGGCCGAGCACTTCGATGTGCTGATCGCGGGGGCGGGGATTTCCGGCGTAGGCGCGGCCTATCACTTGGCCAAGCAGTGCCCGGGCAGGCGCTTCGTGGCGCTCGAGGCGCAGGAGGGCTTCGGCGGCACCTGGCGCACGCACCGCTTTCCGGGCATCCGCTCCGACAGCGACCTGCATACCTTCGGCTACCGCTTCAAGCCCTGGACCGGCGCGCCGATTGCGACCGCCGAGAAGATCCTTAAGTACATGGGCGAGGTGATCGACGAGAACGGCCTCGCGCGCCACATCCGTTACCGCCACCGGATCGCTTCCGCGAGCTGGTCGAGCGAGCACAAGCGCTGGACGATCGAGGCCGAGCGCACGGACACGGGCGAGCGCACGAGCTTCACGGCGAAGTTTCTCTGGATGTGTCAGGGCTACTACCGGCATTCGGAGGGTTACACGCCCGAGTGGCCGGGGATGGACGCTTTCCGCGGCAGGATCGTGCACCCGCAGCGCTGGCCCGAGGACCTCGCGCTCGCCGGCAGGCGCGTGGTCGTGATCGGCTCGGGCGCGACCGCAGCCACGCTGGTGCCGGCGCTCGCGGGAAAGTGCGCGCAGCTCACGATGCTGCAGCGCTCGCCGACGTTCTACATCACCGGGCGGAACGCGAACGAGCTCGCGGACATGCTGCGCGGCCTGGAAGTGCCGCAGGAGTGGGTGCACGAGATCGTGCGGCGCAAGATTCTCAAGGACCAGGCGGACTTCACTCGCCGCGCCCGGCACGAGCCCGAAGCGGTCAGGCAGGAGCTGCTGGCCGGGGTGCGCAAGTACCTAGGCGAGGATTTCGACGTCGACAGGCATTTCACTCCGCGCTACCGACCGTGGCGGCAGCGCATCGCGTTCATCCCGGACGGAGACCTGTTCTGCGCCATTCGCGACGGCAAGGCCTCGGTCGTCACCGACGAGATCGAGACGTTCACCGCGAGCGGCATCCGGCTCAAGTCGGGCGCGACGCTCGAAGCCGACGTGATCGTCACGGCCACCGGCTTCAACCTCAACGTGCTGGGCGACATCGCGTTCACGATCGACGGCAAGCCGCTCGAGTTCGCGCAAAGCGTGACCTACCGCGGCGCGATGTTCAGCGGCGTGCCCAACATGGCGTGGGTGTTCGGCTACTTCCGCGCCAGCTGGACTCTGCGCGCCGACCTGATCGCCGATTTCGTCTGCAGGCTGCTCACGCACATGGACGCGCGCGGCGCGGACATGGTCGTGCCGGCGCTGCGCGAGCAGGACAGAGACATGGCGCTGCGGCCGTGGGTGGATCCCGCGGACTTCAACCCCGGCTACGTCATGCGCGGCGTCGACCTGCTGCCCAGGCAGGGCGATCGCGTGCCCTGGCGCCACACGCAGGACTACTGGACCGACAAGGACGAGCTGCCGGGCGCCGACCTGGAAGACGGCACGCTCGTCTACGGCTGAGGTTCGGTCAGGGGCCGCGAGCGGCAACTATTTCCTGAGAGGCGCGGCGAATCATGCAGTACAGTGACGGCCGCCTAGATCGCCGCGAGGACTCCGTATGCGCTTGGCCGTCCGGTCGTTCCTTTTTTCCGTTGTTGCGCTCGTTGCGCATCCGGCGCTCGCCCAGGCGCCCCGCAGCGTATACGTCGAGGAGCTGACCTGGACCGAAGTGCGCGATGCGGTCCGCGCCGGCAGCACCACGGTCATCGTTCCGGTCGGTGGTACCGAGCAGAGCGGCCCCGACGTCGCCCTCGGCAAACACAACGCGCGGGTGAAGGCGCTCGCGCAGCGCATTGCCGAGGGCCTCGGCAATGCGCTCGTCGCGCCGGTCGTGGCGTACGTGCCGGAAGGGAACCTCGCGCCGCCGAGCTCGCACATGCGCTATCCCGGCACGATCACCGTGCCCCGTGCGGCCTTCGTCGCGATGCTCGAGTCGGCGGCGCGCAGCTTCGAGATCCACGGCTTCCGGGAGGTCGTTTTCCTCGGCGATCACGGCGGCTACCAGGGCGACCTCCGCCGGGTCGCCGCACGCCTGAACGCGCTGTGGGCGGGCCGCGACGCGCGCGCCTTCGTTCCGCCGCAGTACTACGCGGCGAGCTCGAAAGGCTATGCGGCGATCTTGCGCGCGCACGGCTACCCGGACGCCGAGATCGGCTCACACGCCGGGCTCGCCGACACGTCGCTGCTGCTGGCGGTCGCGCCGCAGATGGTTCGGCTGGAGCAGCTGCGCAGCAGCCCGCGGCCCGGTCCCGCGCAAGGCGTGTACGGA
>JBAUTD010000330.1:0-1668 GCA_049582045.1 Burkholderiales bacterium | reverse complement strand
CACCTGGGGAGGCGGGGGGTGGTTTGCTTCTCACAACCGGGTGCGGCCTGAGTCCGCGGCCTCGGCAGGCGAATCGCACAAGGAATCGCCCCACTGGACCTGTCCTAGGCTGATGGATTCTTGTCTTTCCTCCGCGAGAGAGGAGGAAACGGGTGGCATCGATCTGGGCGCGTCTGGCCGAGCTTCCGGAGCCGAGAAGGGGCAACGCCCGGCGGCATAAGTTGCTGGATATCCTGACGATCGCGCTGGTTGGCTCGATCTGCGGCGCCGAGAGTTGCGTCGATATCGCCGACTTCGCGCGCGACCGCGAGGCGCTGTTCCGGGAGTTCCTGGAACTGCCGGGCGGGATACCGAGCCACGACACCTTCTCCCGTCTGTTCCGCCTACTCGAGCCGGTTGCCTTTGCCGGATGCTTCGCCGCCTTCCTCGACGATCTGGGCGCGGACGGTGCGGGCGTGCTGGCCATCGACGGCAAGACGCTGCGCCGCTCGTTCGACCGGGCGGCGGGGCGGTCGGCGCTGCATGTCGTCACCGCTTTCGCCGCCGGGGCGCGGCTGGTGGTGGGCCAGGTGGCTACAGGGGACAAGGAAAGCGAGATCGTGGCGGCGCGCACATTGCTCGGCCTGATCGACCTGAACGGGATGCTGGTCACGGGCGATGCGCTGCATTGCCAGGGCGAGACGGCGCGGCTGATCCGCGAGCGCGGCGGCGACTGGCTGTTCGCGTTGAAGGCGAACCGCCCCACGCAATACGCCGAGGCCCAGGCGTTCTTCGCCGATCCGGCCAACCGGATGGACGGCGCGCACACGACGACGGACGGGCACAACGGCGGGCGGATCGAAGTCCGTCGCCACCTCATCACCCACGACATCGGCTGGATGCTGTCCGACCGCCGCCATCCGGATGAGGCGCCGATGCCCGGCCTGGCGATGCTGGGAATGGTCGAGGCGGAGGTGACCCGCCAAGGGAAAACCACGCTGCAACGCCGGTTCTACCTGTCCTCGGTGGCGATGGACGCCGCCCGCTTCGCCGCCGCCGTGCGCGCTCACTGGCGGATCGAGAACAGCCTGCACTGGGTGCTGGATGTCGGCTTCGACGAGGACCGTGCGCGCAACCGCCGCGACCACGGGCCGGAAAACCTCGCCAGCCTCCGCAAGCTCGCCCTGAACGTCCTGCGAAAGGCCAGGCCCGATATCTCGATCCGAAGAAAGCGAAAGCGCTCCGGATGGTCCGACGAGTTCGCCAGGACCGTCCTCGGGCAAATGCGATAGCCCTGGCGCACCCCGGCCTGCCATTGACGCGCCGCCGCCGCCGCCCCGAAGGTGGTGCCAACCAGGGAGCAACGCCATGCGCATCCACAACCTCTATACCGACGCCGCCGGCGAGAGCCATTTCCGCGACATCGAAGTGGAATGGGTTGAGACCCGCAACGCCAGCAGGCTTTCCGCCCGCCTGCCCGCCGCCGGCATCATCTTCCGCGAGACCGGTGGGGACTACGACCTCGACTGGCATCCCGCCCCGCGCCGCCAGTACATCATCAACCTCGACGGGGGCGTGCGGATCACCGCGAGCGACGGCGAAAGCCGCGTGATCGGCGCGGGCGAGGTGATCCTGGTGGAGGACACCACCGGCAAGGGCCATCTGTCGCAATCGGTCGGCGGACAGATG
>JBAUTD010000329.1:0-3820 GCA_049582045.1 Burkholderiales bacterium | reverse complement strand
GAGGAGTTCGGCCCGGCGCTGGAGCGTGGCCTGGCCGCGCGCCGGCGCATGGCCGGGATCTGGAACACAGAGCACGCAACGGACGATGCCGCGCACCGCGCAGGCTGGATCGCCTTTCCGGAGTATTTCTCATGAGCACGACGCAGACCCCGCAGCCGGTGCAGTTCTACCGCCCCAACTACCACGTCAAGACGCCGCAGATGCGCTCGCCCGAGTACGTGCAGATGAGCACCGCGGCCGCGATCACTCTCGGGCTGGTGGCGGGCAAGATGCACCGCACTTCGTGCACGCACTGCCTCAACCTGCTGGTGACCTATCCCGAGGGCTGCCGCGCAAACTGCGCCTACTGCGGCCTCGCGCGCCACCGCGAGGAGGCGCGCGACTACGCCGATCGCAACTTCATCCGCGTCGACTGGCCCACCGCGCGCTACGACGAGGTGATCGAGCGCGTCAAGGCGGGCTCGGACAAGGGCCGCTTCGAGCGCATGTGCATCTCGATGATCACCCACCCCGACTCGAACGACGACACCTTCGTGCTGCTGGACAAGTGGACGCGCGAAGTGCCGCAGATTCCGGTCTCGATCCTCTCGAATCCGACCACTTTGGAAAAGCATCATCTCGAGGAAATGAAACGCATGGGTGCGGACATCTTCACGGTCGCGCTCGACGCGGTGACTCCTGCGATCTTCGAGCGCACGCGCGGACGCGGCGTCGACAGCCCGCACCGCTACGAGAAATACTGGCAGGCAATCGAATGGGCGGCCGAGGTCTACGGCCCGGAGAAGTTCGGCGCGCACCTGATCTGCGGCATGGGCGAGACCGAGCGCGAGATCCTGGAAGTCGCGCAGAAGATCCGCGACCTGGGCGGGCACAACCACATGTTCGCCTTCTTCCCCGAGCGCGGCTCGTTGATGGAGGACTGGCCCGCGGTCGACCGCGGCCAATGGCGCCGCGTGCAGCTGGCGCGCTTCCTGATCGACTACCGCGGCAAGCGCGTCGAGGGCATGGCGTTCGACGACGCGGGGCGGGTCGTCGAATTCGGGGTTTCACAGCAAACCCTGGAACAAGAGATCGCGGCGGGCACCCCGTTCCGCACCTCGGGCTGCCCGGGCAAGAACGACGAGGTCTCGGCCTGCAACCGCCCCTACGGCGACTCGAGCCCGACCGACATCCTGTCGTTTCCGTTCGCCCCCGCCAAGCGCGACCTGGCCGCGATCCGACGCCAGATGGACGGCAAGCCGGTCAAAGTCGGGCGCTAGCCCGGGAACGAATTGAAGCGGGTCTTATCGCGCCATAAGTAAAGGCGAATGGAGTTTCACATTCCTGAAGTACAGTATTTGGTTAAACACTGAATTGCTGGAGGAGGGAACCATGGAAGCTGCCCCCAACGCCGCCCTGATCGACGACCTGATCAGGCGCCGCATCGACGAGATGCTGCCGCAGAAGCTCGAGGAAGCGCTCGCCAAGCGCGAGTCCGAGCGCACGCCTTCGATGACCATCATCGCCACCAAGGGCACGCTCGACTGGGCCTACCCGCCGTTCATCCTGTCCTCGACCGCCGCCGCGCTCGGCTGGGACGTGTCGATCTTCTTCACCTTCTACGGCCTGCAGCTCCTGCGCAAGGACATCAGCGACCTGAAGGTGAGCCCGCTCGGCAACCCGGGCATGCCGATGAAGATGCCGTTCGGCCCCGAGTGGTTCAAGCACATCAACTGGAATATCCCGAACATCGTCCAGGCGGGGATCCCCGGCTTCGAGTCGGTCGCCACCACGCTCATGCGGCAGACGATCAAGAACAACGGCGTGGCCGACATCAGCGAGCTGCGCGGGCTGTGCCTCGAGGCCGGCGTCAACATGATCGGCTGCCAGATGACGGTCGACCTGTTCGGCTTCAAGCACGAGGACTTCATTCCGGAAGTGAAGGAGTACTGCGGCGCCGCGACCTTCCTGCCGATGGCGAAGGACGCCGACGTCAGCCTGTTCATGTAGCACCCCATTCGGTCAATTGAATCCACGTCAGAGGGAGAGGAAAGTGAGGAAACAGCTTATCGTGGCGGCGCTTGCCGCCGCTCTCGCGCCGGGAATGGCGCTCGCGACCGACGGGTATTTCGCTCACGGTTACGGCATGAAATCGATCGGCATGGGCGGCGTCGGCATCGCGCTGCCGCAGGATGCGCTCGCGCCGGCGACCAACCCCGCGGGCCTGACCATGGTCGGCAACCGCATCGACTTCGGCGCGGCCATCTTCCGCCCGGTGCGCGGCGCGGAGATTCAGGGCAGTGGTAACCCGCCTGCCAACGGCAGTTACGACGGCAACGACTCGGCGAACTTCGTCATACCCGAGTTCGGCTACAGCAGAGTGATCGACCCCAGGCTCACGGTCGGCGTCGCGGTGTACGGCAACGGCGGCATGAATACCGACTACAAGCAGTCACCGTTCGCGGCCTACGGCGGTACCAACCCCGGCGGAGTCGACCTGATGCAGCTGTTCATCGCGCCGACGGCGGCCTACAGACTGAGCGACTCGAACTCGGTCGGCATCTCCCTCAACTTCGCCTATCAGCGCTTCGCGGCCAAAGGGCTGGAAGGGTTCAAGGCGGCGTCCTCGAGCCCCAACGACGTCACCAACAACGGCCACGACTCTTCGACCGGCTGGGGCGTGCGCATCGGCTGGACGGGTCAGATCTCGCCCACGGTCACGCTAGGCGCGACCTACCAGTCCAAGACCAAGATGGGCAAGCTCGACAAGTACAAGGGCCTGTTCGCCAACGGGGGCGAGTTCGACATTCCCGAGAACTACGGCATCGGCATCGCGGTCAAGACCACGCCGCGGCTGACGCTCGCGGCGGACGTCGAGCAGATCAACTACTCGAAGATCGCCGCGGTCGGCGACCCTGTCGACTGCCTGTTCCAGGGCATGTGCGCGCTCGGTTCGGCCAACGGCCCGGGTTTCGGCTGGCGCGACGTGACGGTGCTCAAGCTCGGTGCGAGCTACCAATACCGCGACGACCTGGTGCTGCGCGCGGGCTTCAACACCCTGCGGCAGCCGATTCCGGAGAGCCAGACGTTCTTCAACATCCTCGCCCCGGGCGTGGTCGAGCAGCACCTGACCCTCGGCGGGACCTGGACGCTCGCCAACGGCAACGAGCTGACCCTCGCCTACATGCACGCGTTCAAGAAGCAGGTCGACGGCGTCAATTCGATCCCGGGGGTGCCCTACGGCGGTGGAAACGCCAACCTGCATATGTACCAGGACTCGTTCGGCATCGCCTACGGCATCAAGATGTAGCGCGCGCCGCGCAGGCGGCGTACGAGGGGGCCGGAGCGATCCGGCCCCTTTTCTTTTCTGCTAACCTAGCCCGATGAAGTCGATCGACATCGCCGACATCGGCGCGCTCAAGAACGAGCTGCGCAAGTACAAGCTCGGCAAGAAGCTCGACATCAGCCAGTTCAACCAGGCCGCGCGGCTGGCGTGGCTGGGCAGGATCGTGCTCTCGCCGCTCGACCCCGAGGACCCGGAGTGCCGCGCCTGGCTGCTGCACCTCGAGCGACCCGAGGGGCTGGCGGGCGAGATGCTCGAACTCGATGTCGAGCTGATCGGCCGCATCCACATCCTCGACGCCGAGCAGGGCGAACGGCTGGCCGAGATCCTGCGCGAGGGCTTCGAGGCGCGCGCGAGGGAGCTCGATGCGCTCTCGCGGCGCGACTTCTACCTGGGCAAGTTCTTCCGCCCGAAGGATCCCGGCTGATGGCGGCGCCGGTCGCGCGCTGGATCCGGCTCGGCCTGGTCGAGCCGCTCGAGCTGCACGCGGCCTACAGC
>JBAUTD010000328.1:0-17448 GCA_049582045.1 Burkholderiales bacterium | reverse complement strand
GCGCGGCGCGGCGCGACGTGACGATCGAGGCGGGGCACACGGGGCGCGCCAAGCGGATCGCGGTGCGCGGCGCGAGGCGGGGGCCGGAGGCGCTTTACGGGGAGGAGGGGAGCCATGGATGACAAGGAACCGGCTTTCGAGCGGCTGAAGACGATCACCGCGGTGGTCTACGCGCTGCAGGCGGCGGCCTACTTCACCGGGTTGACCGCGTTGGTGGGCGTGATCGTGAACTACGTCAAGCTGGACGACGTGCGCGGCACCTGGCTCGAATCGCACTTTCGCTGGCAGATCCGCACCTTCTGGTTCGCGTTGCTGTGGTTCGTGCTCGGCGCGCTGTCGTGGATCGTATTCGTCGGCATGATCGTGGTCGGCGCGACCGCGATCTGGGTCATCTACCGGATCGTCAAGGGCTGGCTCAATCTGTACGAAAGCCGCCCCATGTACGCCGGAGGCGTCCCGCCGGCCCCGCCGCCTAGCGCCTGAAGCGGCAGGACTCCGGGTAGGAGAACACGTCCTCCTGGATTCCGGCGCGGATGCGCGCCTGCTTGCCGGTCCAGAACGCGGGATCGGTCAGATCGCCGTGCAGCCGCATGAACACCTCGCGCGCGTGCGGGTTGGCGACCAGGAAGCGCTCGAACTGCTCGGGAAACACGTCGTTCGAGCCGACCGACCAGTACGGCTCCGCGGCCATCTCGTCCTCGTAGCTCGCCGGCGGCGGGATGCGGCGGAAATTGCAGTCGGTCATGTAAGCGATCTCGTCGTAGTCGTAGAACACGACCCGGTTGTGGCGCGTGACGCCGAAGTTCTTGAGCAGCATGTCGCCCGGAAAGATGTTCGCCCCCGCGAGTTCCTTGATCGCCTTGCCGTACTCGTCGAGCGCATGCCGCAGCCGATCTTCATCGCCCTCGCGCACCGCCTCTTCGAGGTAAAGGTTGAGCGGCACCATGCGCCGCTCGATGTACATGTGCTTGATGACGATCTGGTCGCCCTCGAACTCGATGGAGGATGCGGCCTGGTTCCTGAGCTCCTCGATCAGCTCCGGCGCGAAGCGCTCGCGCGGCAGCGCCACCAGCGAATACTCGAGCGTGTCGGCCATGCGCCCGACCCGGTCGTGGTACTTGACCAGCTGATACTTGTCCTTGACCGTCTGCCGGTCCATCTCCTTGGGCGGCGCGAAATGATCGCGGATCACCTTGAACACATACGGAAACGAAGGCAGGGTGAACACCAGCATCACCATCCCCTTGATCCCGGGCGCGACCACGAAGTCGTCGGTCGAGTGCTTGAGGTGATAGTGCAGGTCGCGGTAGAACAGCGTCTTGCCCTGCTTTTGCAGCCCGACCGCCATGTACATCTCGGCACGCGGTTTCTTGGGCATCAGCTGGCGCAGGAACGACACGTACGCCGCGGGCACCTCCATGTCGACCAGGAAGTAGGCGCGCGCGAACGAGAACAGGAGCTGCAGCTGATCGGGCTCGAGCAGCAGTGCGTCGAGGTACAGCTCGCGCCGCTCGTTCTGCAGGATCGGAACCGCGAACGGGTACTCGCGATGGCCGTTGACGATCTTGCCGATCACGTAGGCGGCCTTGTTGCGGAAGAAAAGCGACCCGAGCACCTGTACCTGCAGGCTGGGGTAGGCCCGCGTCGGGCGCGGGAAGTGCGCGCGCAGCGCGCGCAGCACGCTCCGCGTATCGCGCCTGAGGTCCTCGAACGAGTTGGCGAGACCGAAGTCGGCGACCATCGCATGCAGCGTGCCGCGCAATCCCTTGTCCCTGGGGTAGTAGCAGCGATAGGTCGGCGCCTCGCCCTCGAGGTGCTCGGTCGCGACCGCGGGACGCCAGAAGATGAACTCGTTGCGGTAATAGCGCCGGTGCAGGACCTGGCACGCGACCGAGTTGTAGAACGTCTCGGCGCACTCGGGCTGCCTGTGTTCGTGCAGTAGCCCGATATAGGCCAGCTTGATCGCGGGCCAGAGAGACTCGTCGCGTTCGGCCCGGGGGAAGGCCGCGCGCACCGTCTCGACCGCCTCGTGCACGCGCCGGTCGTACATCTGGATGCGCTCGCGCGCAAGGCTGCGCATGGCGGACCAGTCGGCCGCCTCGAAATGGCGCTTGGCCTGGCGCGCGGCCTCGCGGAAAAGGCGGTAGTGCTTGTCGAAGCCGGCAAGAATGGCGCGCGCGACCCCCTGCGTGAGGTCGGCACGCGCCTCGTGAACCCGCAGCAGGGCGCCGGCGCTCACGCCCGCCTCAGGCCACCTTCTTCGCGGCCTGCTGCGCGTCGAAGAACTGCTCGTCCTCGGTCGAGCCGTGCAATGCGGTGGTCGATGCCTTGCCGCCCGTGACGGTCTGCGTGACGTCGTCGAAGTAGCCGGTGCCGACCTCGCGCTGGTGCTTGACCGCGCTGAAGCCCTTCTCCGCCGCGGCAAACTCCTTCTGCTGCAGCTCGACGAACGCGCTCATGTTGTTGCGCGCGTAGCCGTAGGCAAGATCGAACATCGAGTAATTCAGCGCGTGGAATCCGGCCAGGGTGATGAACTGGAACTTGTAGCCCATCGCGCCCAGCTCGCGCTGGAACTTGGCGATCGTCGAATCGTCCAGGTTGCGCTTCCAGTTGAACGACGGCGAGCAGTTGTAGGCCAGCATCTTGCCGGGGTACTTGCGCTGGATGCCCTCGGCGAACTTGCGCGCGAACGCGAGGTCGGGCGTGCCGGTCTCGCACCACACCATGTCGGCGAACTCGGCGTAGGCGAGACCGCGCGAGAGCGCCTGGTCGAACCCCTTCCTGGTGCGGTAGAAGCCTTCCGCGGTGCGCTCGCCGGTGAGGAATGGCTTGTCGTTCTCGTCCACGTCGCTGGTGACGATGTCCGCGGCCTCGGCGTCGGTGCGTGCGAGCAGCACCGTAGGTACGCCCATCACGTCGGCGGCGAGGCGCGCCGCGACCAGCTTCTGCACCGCTTCCTGCGTCGGCACCAGCACCTTGCCGCCCATGTGGCCGCACTTTTTCACCGAGGCGAGCTGGTCCTCGAAGTGCACGCCCGCAGCGCCCGCCTCGATCATCGCCTTCATCAGCTCGAACGCGTTCAGCACGCCACCGAAGCCGGACTCGGCGTCGGCCACGATCGGGGCGAACCAGTCGATGTCGCCCTTGCCCTCCATCCACTGGATCTGGTCCGCGCGCGCGAGCGCGTTGTTGATTCGTCTGACCACGTTCGGAACGCTCGAGACCGCGTACAGCGACTGGTCGGGGTACATCGAGAGTGAATCGTTTGCGTCCGCCGCCACCTGCCAACCCGAGAGATAGATCGCCGGGACTCCCGCCTTGACCTGCTGCATGGCCTGGTTGCCGGTCAGCGCGCCGAGCGAGTTGACGAACGGCCGCTCGTTGCACAGCTGCCACAGCTTCTGCGCGCCGCGCCGCGCCAAGGTGTGCTCGACGCGCAGGCTGCCGCGCAGGCGCACGACGTCCTCGGCGCTGTAGCCGCGCTTGATGCCCTTCCAGCGCGGGTTCTCGGCCCAGTCCTTCTTGAGTGTGGCGATCTCGTGCTCTCGTTGATTCATCGTGGTCCCTTTACGTTAGTGGGTGATCGGTCAGCCGATCCCCACCATAACGTAGCGGGTTGGCGCGCAGCAACAACGTAGGGCGGGCACTGTAAGGGTGGAGGAAACAAGCACTTACAATGACTTAGCGCGCGTCCATTTCACCATGCGATGCACGTTTTCAGATTGATGCTGCCGCGCAATATCCGCTGGGATCAGGTCTGTACCAGCTTGCGATGGCGGTTGATGCTCATCAGGATGCCGACCCCGATGAACAGGGTGGCAAGCGAAGTGCCGCCGTAGGACACGAACGGCAAGGGTACGCCCACCACCGGCAGGATCCCCGCCACCATGCCCATGTTGACGAAGGCGTAGGTGAAATACATCAGCGTGAGCGAGGCGGCCAGCAGGCGCGAGAAGTAGGTCGCCGCGTTGGCGGCGATCATCAGCCCGCGTCCGATCAGCAGCGCATAGAGCAGCAGCAGGACGCAGTTTCCGATCAGTCCGAACTCCTCCGAGAACACGGCGAAGATGAAGTCGGTGTGGCGTTCAGGGATGAACTCCAGGTGCGCCTGCGTGCCATGCAACCAGCCTTTGCCCGAGATGCCGCCCGAGCCGACCGCGATGGTCGACTGGATGATGTGATAGCCCGCGCCGAGCGGATCCTGGGTCGGATCGAGCAGGGTCAGGATGCGCTTGCGCTGGTAGTCGTGCAGCAGGCCCCACAGCGGCGCGACGCTGCCGAGCGCGATGGCGGCGAGGGTCGCCAGCACCTTCCAGCCGATTCCGGCAAAGAAGATCACGTAGAAGCCCACCGCGAACACCAGCAGCGCGGTGCCCAGGTCCGGCTGGCGCGCAATGAGCGCAACCGGCACGGCGAGCAGAAGCCCTGCGAGCGCGAAATCGCGCAGCCTGAGCGCCGACTCGTAGCGGTGGAAATACCACGCCAGCATGAGCGGCACCGCGATCTTCATCATTTCGGAGGGCTGCACGCGCACGAAGCCGAGGTGCAGCCAGCGGCGGGCGCCGTTCACCACGTCTCCGAACAGCGCCACGGCGACCAGCAGCGCGAGCCCGATCAGGTAGGCCGGCAGCGCGAAGCGCGCCAGCGTCTGCGGCGGCACCTGCGCGGCAACCCACAGCGCCGCGAACGCCACCGCGAAATTGAGCAGCTGGGCATGAAAGCGCGCGGGCGTGTCGTAGCTCGCAGAGTACAGCGTGGCAAGGCCGATGCCCGTGAGCGCGAGCACGATCGCGAGCAACGGGCCGTCCAGCCCGCTTGCCATGCGCGCGATTGCGTGGCGTACCGTCACCGGGGTAAGTGTCATCAGTCGCCCGCCTGGGTTGATTCGTCTTCCTTGACGCTCTTTTGCGCCGGGGCCTTGCCCAGAAGATAGTAGTCGAGCACCGCGCGCGCGATCGGGGCCGCCGCGCGCGCGCCGAAACCGCCGTTCTCGACCACCACGGCGAGCGCGATCTTGGGGCTCTCCACCGGCGCGAACACCACAAAGAGCGAATGGTCGCGCAGCCTTTCGGCGACGTTCTTCTCTTCGTACTTCTCGTTCTGCTTGATCGCGATCACCTGGGCGGTGCCCGTCTTGCCGGCGCTGGTGTACTGCGCGCCGGCAAAGGCGCGCGCGCCGGTGCCCTCCGGGTCCTGATTCACGCCCTCCATCGCATGCTTGATGAATGCGACGTTCGCCGCCTGCAGCGGGATGCGGCGCACGAGTTGAGGCTCTTCGTAGCGCCGCTCGCCGGTGCGCGGATTGTCGATATGGTCGACCAGGCGCGGGCGGTACATCACACCGCCGTTGGCCAGCGTCGCGACCGCGACCGCGAGCTGTATCGGCGTGTAGGCGTTGTAGCCCTGGCCGATGCCGATGGAAATCGTCTCGCCCGGGTACCACCTCCTTTGCTCAGGGGTCCTGAAGCGCTTCGCCTTCCATTCGGGCGACGGCAGCACGCCGGACGATTCGCCGTCCAGGTCGATGCCGGTGCGCGAGCCGAAGCCGAAGGGCGCCAGGAACTGCGCGATGGCGTCGATTCCAAGATCGTTCGCGAGCATGTAGTAGTAGGTGTCGCAGGATTCGACCAGGGACTTGTAGAGGTTGACCACGCCGTGACCGCCGGGCTTGTCGTCGCGGAAGCGCCTTCCGCCGAACATGAAGTATCCCGGGTCGACGATCGAGCTCTTGGGCGTTCGCTTGCCCAGCTCGAGCGCCGCCAGCGCAAGGTAGGGCTTGAGCGTGGAGCCCGGCGGGTACAGGCCCGCGATGGCGCGGTTGTTTAGCGGATGATCGGGCGAGTTGTTCAGCGCATCCCAGCTTTGCGGGTCGATGCCGTCGACGAACAGGTTCGGATCGAACCCGGGCTGGGACACGAGCGCGAGGACCGCGCCCGTGGCCGGCTCGAGCGCGACCAGCGCGCCGCGGCGGTCGCCGAAGGCAGCCTCCGCGACCTGCTGCAACCCGGTGTCGATCGTGAGCGCGACGTCGTTGCCGGGCTGGGCCGCGGTGCGCGTAAGCGTCCTGATCGCGCGTCCGGCGGCGTCGATCTCCACCTGCTCGAAGCCGGCGTTGCCGTGCAGATCCTCCTGGTAGCTCGCCTCGATCCCGCTCTTTCCGATCACGTCCGTACCGCGGTAATTGGCCGCGACGCCGAGGGCCTCGAGCCTTTCCTGATCGTGCTCGGTGATCCTTCCCGTGTAGCCGAGCACGTGCGAGGCAGTCTCGCCGAGCGGATAGTCGCGGAACAGCCGCGCCTTGATTTCCACGCCCGGAAAGCGGTAGCGGTTGGCCGCGACGCGCGCGACCTCGGCGTCGCTCAGCCGGGTGCGGATCGGCAGACTGTCGGCGCTGCGCGTCTCGGACATCAGGCGAGCGAAGCGGCTGCGATCCTTGGGCTGGATTTCGACCAGCTTGGACAGCTCGTCGATGGTGTGCTCGAGGTCCGGGGTCTTGTCCGGCGCGATCTCGAGCGTGTATCCGGAATCGTTGCCGGCCAGCACGACCCCGTTGCGATCGACGATCAGGCCGCGGTTCGGCGCGATCGGCACGATCGAGATGCGGTTGTCCTCGGCCTTGGTCTGGTAGTAGTCGTGCTGCAGCACCTGCAGGTAGACGAAGCGCGCGAGCAGCAGGCCGAACGCAAGCAGCGCCACGGCCGCGGCGATCACCATGCGCAGGTGGAAATTGTAGAGCTCGCGCTCGGTGTTCTTCAGCTCGGCAAGGCGCATCGCCTAGAGCGCCCGCGTCTCGTCCGGGGTCACGGGACGTCGCTGCGGCGCGAGCAGCAATATCGAGGCGAGCGGCCACAGGAGCGCGCCAATGAGCGGCCCGACGAAGATCGTCCAGCCGGGAAACGCTGCGCCGGTCGCGAGCCGCACCAGCGCGGTAACCGCCTCGGCGAACGCGAGCAATGGCGCGACGTGCAGCGCCTGCTGCAGCAGGCCGAACCAAAGGATGCGGCGCGAAAGGGAAATGGCGAGGAACGCGAGCAGCGAGTAGGCGAGCGCGTGCTGGCCGAGCAGCACGCCGTTGCCGGCATCGATCACCAGCCCGAGCGTCCACCCAATTCCCAGTCCGACCAGCCGCGGCTGGCGCACGCACCAGAACACGAGCACCAGGGCTACGAAGTCGGGCGTCAGCCGCAGGTCTCTCCAGGGCAGGAAATCGAGCAGCAGCGCGAGCGCGAACGAAACCGCAATGGTGCTCAGCCGCACCGGGCGCAGGATGTGCTGCGGGCTATCGGGGCCGAGCGCCATCTTTCTTGCGCGTATGCCGAGTCGCGGGCCGGCGCGGCTTGACCGGATCCGCGCCTTCGAAGTCGGGTGCCGGCTTGGCCTGGCCCGAAAGCACCAGCACGAAGCGTCCCCGGTCGACCCCCGCCACCGGCTTGCACAGCACGCGCGCGAAGGCGTGCGCAGAGTCGCGCTCCACGCTCACCACGGTGGCCACTGGCAGGCCGGCCGGGTAGGTGCCGTCGATGCCGGAGGTGACCAGCCGGTCGCCGTCGCTGATCTCCGCGTTGGGCGCCATGAAGCGCAGCTCGAGCAGGCCGGACGATCCGCCGCCGAATGCGATCGCGCGCAAGCCGCTGCGCATCACCTGTACCGGGACCGCCTGGCCCTTGTCCGTGATCAGCGTGACCTCGGAGGTGAAAGCGTGCGCGCGGGTCACCTGGCCGACCACGCCGCCCTCGTCCACCACCGGGCTGCCGGGGGCGACGCCGTGCTGGGTGCCCTTGTCGACCACCACCTTGAGCGCGTAGGGATCGCGCCCGGCGTAGATAATCTCCGCCGGGATGGTATGGCGCTTGAGCTTCTCGCCGGCCTCGATCAGGCGCCGCAGGCGCTCGCCTTCGGCCGCCGCCGCCTCATTGCGCTGCGCGGACTGCAGCGCGGCCAGCATGCGCGCGCGCAGCAGCGCGTTTTCCTCGCGCAGCGAAGATTGGGTGGCGAAGTAGTCTCCGATGCGCCGGCCGAGCTCCGAGGGCGCGGTGGCGATGCGCTGCAGCGGATAGGCCACCAGCGCGAGGACGTTCCTCAGGCCCTCGGCGTAGTGAAAGCGCGCATCGATGACAAGCAGCGCGAGGGAAAGCGAGGCGAAGAACGCGAGCCGGACGACCGGCGCGGGGCCGCGCTTGAAGAACGGTGGGGGGCTGTGCTCCATCCCCCCATCACTCAGTCATTCGTGAAGATCGGCCCGAAATGCTCCATCTTCTCGAGCGCCTTGCCCGAGCCGCGAACGACGCAGGTCAGCGGGTCTTCGGCAACGATCACCGGCAGCCCCGTCTCTTCCATCAGCAGCCGGTCGAGGTCGCGCAGCAGCGCGCCGCCGCCCGTGATCACCATTCCCTTTTCGGCGATGTCGGCGCCCAGTTCGGGAGGCGTCTGCTCGAGCGCGGACTTTACCGCCGAGACGATCTGGTTCAGCGGTTCGGTGAGCGCCTCAAGGATTTCGTTCGAGCTGATGGTGAAGCTGCGCGGAATGCCTTCGGCGAGATTGCGGCCCTTGACCTCCATCTCGCGCACCTCGCTGCCGGGGAACGCCGAGCCGATCTCCTTCTTGACCATCTCGGCCGTCGTTTCGCCGACCAGCATGCCGTAATTGCGCCGGATGTAGTTGATGATCGCCTCGTCGAACTTGTCGCCGCCGACGCGCACCGAGCCCGAGTAGACCATGCCGCCGAGCGAGATCACGCCGACCTCGGTGGTGCCGCCGCCGACGTCGACCACCATCGAGCCGGTCGCGTCCGCCACCGGCATGTCCGCGCCGATCGCGGCGGCCATCGGCTCCTCGATCAGGTACACCTGCCCCGCGCCGGCGCCGATCGCGGACTCGCGGATCGCGCGGCGCTCGACCTGGGTCGAGCCGCACGGCACGCAGATGATGATGCGCGGGCTCGGCGAGAACAGCTTGTTGTCGTGCACCTTCTTGATGAACTGCTTGAGCATCTGCTCGGTAACGGTGAAGTCGGCGATCACGCCGTCTTTCATCGGCCGGATGGCCGTGATGTTGCCCGGCGTCTTGCCGAGCATCTGCTTGGCTTCCTTGCCCACGGCCTGAATCGTCTTCTTCGCATTGGGGCCGCCTTCCTGGCGGATCGCGACCACCGAGGGCTCGTCAAGCACGATGCCTTTGCCGCGCACGTAGATCAGCGTGTTCGCGGTGCCCAGGTCGATGGCAAGATCGTTGGAAAAGTAGCTGCGAAGAAATCCGAACATATGCGTGCCGAGCCCCTCTCGAAGTCGGTTTTCGTTACGCCTTAACTTCTTCCGCTAAGGCTGTGTCCCGATTGGGGGTTCGGAAGTTCCTCCTCCCTCGCCCCGAAGCCCTTCTATGATACTCTAATGGCACCTCCGGCATAGGCTGCGGAGGGGGTTTTTCTGCACTGCAATGTCGCTCTCTCCTGACCAGATCGAACGCCTCGCGCGTCTAGCGCGCATTGCCCTCGGCCCGGCGGAGGAAGCCGCGGTCGTCGGCCAGCTCAACCGGGTGCTCGGCCTGATCGACCAGATGCGCGCGGTCGACACCGCCGGCATCGAGCCGATGTCGCATCCGGTCGACGTGGCCCAGCGGCAGCGCCCCGACCTCGTGACCGAGACCGACCAGCACGAGTTGTTTCAGGCCGATGCTCCTGCCGTGGAAGCAGGGCTGTATCTGGTCCCCAGAGTCCTAGAGTAACGGGTGCTGAACGCAACCCTGAGCGAGCTTTCCGCCGCGCTGGCGGAGAAGCGGATCTCCAGCGTTGAGCTCGCGCGCCTGTTCCTTGCGCGAATCGCGCGCCTGAACGCCGAACTCAACGCGTTCATCACCGTCGACGAGTCGCAAGTGCTCGCGCACGCCCACCGGGCGGACCAGGATCGGGCCGCCGGGAAGGCGGGCCCTCTTACCGGTATCCCATTGGCGCACAAGGATATTTTCTGCACCAAGGGATTGCGCACGACGTGCGGCTCGCGCATGCTGGAGAACTTCGTCAGCCCTTACGATGCGCACGTCATCGAGCGCTTTGCGCAGGCCGGCACGGTTCTGCTGGGCAAGACCAACATGGACGAGTTCGCCATGGGCTCGTCCAACGAGACCTCGTATTTCGGTCCGGTCAGGAATCCCTGGGACAAGACGCTGGTGCCTGGCGGTTCCTCGGGAGGCACCGCGGTCGCGGTGGCCGCACGCATGGCGCCCGCCGGGACCGGCACCGATACCGGCGGCTCGATCCGCCAGCCCGCCGCGTTGACCGGCGTCTGCGGGCTGAAGCCGACCTACGGCGTGGTGTCGCGCTACGGCATGATCGCCTTCGCCTCGTCGCTCGACCAGGGCGGGCCGATGGCCAAGTGCGCCCAGGATCTCGCGTTGCTCATGAACGCCATGGCAGGGTTCGACGCGCGCGACTCGACCAGCCTCGAGCGGCCGCAGGAGGACTACGCGCGCGAGCTCGGGCTGTCGCTCGCGGGACTGCGGATCGGCCTGCCGAGCGAATATTCGGGCGAGGGTGTCGAGCCCGGGGTGCGCCGGGCGGTGGCCGAGGCGGTGCGGTGGTTCGAGTCGCAGGGGGCGAAGACCGTCCCGGTCGGGTTGCCCAACACCGCGCTCGCGGTGCCGGTGTACTACGTGCTCGCGCCGGCCGAGGCCTCGTCCAATCTTTCGCGCTTCGACGGCGTGCGCTACGGGCACCGCGCGAAGGATTACGCCGACATCGCGGACATGTACAGCCGCACACGCGCGGAGGGCTTCGGCGCGGAGGTCAAGCGCCGGATCCTGGTGGGGACCTACGTGCTGTCGCACGGTTACTACGATGCCTACTATCTCCAGGCGCAGAAGCTGCGCCGCCTGATTGCGCAGGACTTCGCCGCCGCCTTCCGCAGCTGCGACGTGGTCCTCGGGCCGACCACGCCCACCACCGCGTTTCCGATCGGGGCCAAGATCGACGACCCGGTACAGATGTACCTGAACGACATCTTCACCATCCCCGCACCGCTGGCCGGGCTGCCGGGACTATCGATCCCGTGCGGATTCGACGCTAAGGGCCTGCCGGTCGGGTTGCAGCTGACGGGCGACTACTTTTCCGAAGCGCGGCTGCTCGGCATCGCGCACCGCTACCAGCAGGCGAGCGACTGGCACCTGCGGATGCCGAAGGAGGCGCCGCTGTGAGCTGGGAAATCGTGGTCGGGATCGAGACCCACGCGCAGCTGCGCACGCAGAGCAAGATCTTCTCCGGCGCGGCGACGGCGTTCGGCGCGGCCCCGAACACCCAGGCCTGCGCGGTCGACATCGCCCTTCCCGGGGTGCTGCCGGTGCTCAACCGCGCCGCGGTCGAGCACGCAGTGCGCTTCGGCCTTGCGATCGGCGCCACGCTCAGCCGCCGCTCGGTGTTCGCGCGCAAGAACTACTTCTACCCGGACCTGCCGAAGGGCTACCAGATCAGCCAGTACGAATTGCCGATCGTCCAGGGCGGCTCGCTCGCCATCCACGCGGACGGGGGAGCGAAGACGATCCGCATTACCCGCGCGCATCTGGAAGAAGACGCGGGCAAATCGCTGCACGAGGATTTTCACGGCATGTCCGGCATCGACCTCAACCGCGCCGGCACGGCTTTGCTCGAGATCGTCACCGAGCCGGACCTGCGCGGGGCGAAGGAAGCCGTTACCTACGCGCGCGCGTTGCACGCGCTGGTGACCTGGATCGAGATCTGCGACGGCAACATGCAGGAAGGCTCGTTCCGCTGCGACGCCAACGTCTCGGTGCGCAGGGGCGGGGACCCGTCCCTCGGAACGCGCTGCGAGATCAAGAACCTGAATTCGTTCCGCTTCATGGAGCGGGCGATCGAGTACGAGGCGCAGCGCCAGATCGAGCTGCTCGAGAGCGGCGGCAAGGTGATCCAGGAAACCCGCCTGTACGACCCCGAGCGCGACGAAACCCGTCCGATGCGCACCAAGGAAGACGCGCAGGACTATCGCTACTTTCCCGATCCCGACCTGCTGCCGCTCACGCTGTCGGAAGTCGAGATCGAGTCGATCCGGGCGACGCTGCCCGAGCTGCCCGAGGCGCGGCGCGCGAGGTTCATGGCCGATTACCGCCTCTCGGACTACGACGCGGCGGCCCTGACCTCGAGCAAGGCGACCGCGGACTACTTCGAGCGGGCGGTGGCCGGCGTCGACCGGACGCAAGCCACGCCTCAGGAGCGCGCCAAGCTGGTGGCGAACTGGGTGAGCGTGGACCTCGCGGCGAAGCTGAATGCGGACGATCTCGCAATCGAGCTGAGCCCGGTCGCGCCGGAGCGCCTGGCCAAGCTCCTGGTCCGGATCCTGGACCAGACCCTGTCGAACAAGATGGCCAAGGAGGTGTTCGATGCGATGTGGGCCGGGGAGGGCGAGCCCGACGCGATCATCGACCGCAAGGGGCTGAGGCAGATCAGCGATGCGGCGGCGATCGAGAAGCTGGTCGACGAGGTACTGGCAGCCAATGCGAGGCAGGTCGAGGACTACCGGGCCGGCAAGCAGAAGGCCTTCAACTCTCTGGTCGGGCAGGTCATGAAAGCCACCGGCGGCCGCGCGAATCCGGCGCAGGTGAACGAAATCCTGCGCCGCAAGCTCGGCTAGCGCCGCGCGCCCGCTTCGTCACTTTCCGCGCGTGAGCTGCTGGTAGCGCTTCTTGTCTTCCTCGTATCGGGCCTTGATGGCCTCGACGATCTGCTTCTTCACGGCGAGCAGCTCCTGCTGCGCGGCCAGGCCGGATTGGGCGGTCTCGAGGTCCGAGTCCAGGGCGGCCGGCGGGTTCGGCGCCTTCTTGCGCTTGTTGAGTTCCGCAATCCGCTTTTCGCGCTGCGCGATGTTGGCCTCGATATCGGCGATCTGCCTTTCCGGCTCGGCCAGCGCGCGCACGCGCGCGGCGTCGATATCCTTCTCGCTGGTGTAGGTGGCGAGCAAGGCGCGGCTGCGCCGCGCTTCCTCTCTCGCGGCGGCGTCCTTCTCGCGCTGCTTCTCTTCCTCCGCCGCCTTCTTCGCCGGGTCCTCGTTTTCTTCGCTCGGATCGAAGCGCTTTATCACCAGGCCCTGCATGTTCAGCTGCTCCCAGGGTTGGCCGATGCAGGCCCGCGGAAGTACCTGGCCGTAGTACCTCTTGCCGTCCTTGCCCACGCAGCGAAACGACTGCGCCTGCGCCGCGAGCGGCATCGCCACGAAGGCGAAGGTCGTGAGCGAAGCGGCGAGCGGTATACAGCGACGCATTGCTTTTCCCTCGTGCGAAACGGCGATGGCAATATTCTAACGCGGGGCCGGCGGGCGATCACCTGCTAAAATCCGCGGCACCCCTCCAGGCGCGACCCCATGCACTCCGCAGACCGAAGCTTCATCGCCGAGACCACCGCCAAGATGCTGCTCGAGGTGAAGGCGGTCCTGTTCTCGGACGAAAAGCCGTTCATCTTCACTTCCGGCTGGGCGAGCCCGGTGTACATCGATTGCCGCAAGCTCATCTTCTATCCGCGCATCCGGAATCAGCTGGTCGACTTCGCCGCCGCGACTCTGCAGCGGGACGCAGGGTTCGAGCAGTTCGACGTCGTGGCCGGGGGCGAGACCGCCGGCATACCGTACGCGGCGTGGATCGCGGACCGGCTTGGTCTGCCCATGCAATACGTCAGGAAGAAGCCCAAGGGCTTCGGCCGCAATGCGCAGATCGAGGGCGACGTGCGCGAGGGCGCGCGCACCCTGCTGGTCGAGGATCTCACCACCGACGGACGCTCGAAGATTAATTTTTGCCAGGCCTTGCGCAATGCCGGGGCGGTCGTGGACCACGTGTTCGTCAATTTCTATTACGACATCTTCCCCGAATCGAAGAAGATCCTGGCCGATCTGAACGTGCGGCTGCATCACCTTGCGACCTGGTGGGACGTGCTGGCGGTGGTCAAGCGCGGCGCCTACCTGCCGGCGGCGCAGATCGGCGAGGTGGAAACGTTCCTGAATGGGCCGGCCGCGTGGTCGGCGGCGCATGGCGGCGCGGCAAGCTCTCCGTCGTCCTGAATGCGCGTCATCACGCTGAACGTAAACGGGATTCGCTCCGCGGCAAAGAAGGGCCTGTTCCGCTGGCTTGCGGCGCAGCGCGCCGACGTAATCTGCCTGCAGGAGATGAAGGCGCAGGAGCGCGACCTCGACGCCGCGTTGCACGCGCCCAAGGGGTTCGCGGCGAGCTACTCGCTGGCCGAGAAGAGGGGCTACAGCGGGGTGGCGCTGTATTCGCGCCGCGCGCCCGACGCGGTGAGCAGGGGCTTCGGCACGCACGAGTTCGACTCGGAGGGGCGCTACCTCGAGGCGCGCTTCGGCAGGCTGTCCGTCATCTCGCTTTACCTGCCCTCGGGCTCGTCCGGCCCCCACCGCCAGGCCTCGAAATTCCGCTTCCTCGAGGCCTTTCTGCCGCAGCTGAAAAAGCTCGCGCGCGCCCGGCGCGACGTTATCCTGTGCGGAGACTGGAACATCGCGCACAAGGAGATCGACCTCAAAAACTGGCGCTCGAACCAGAAGAATTCGGGCTTCCTGCCCGAGGAGCGCGCCTGGCTGAGCCGCGTGTTCGATGAGATCGGGCTGGTCGACGTGTTTCGGCGCCTGAACCACAAGCCGGACCAGTACACCTGGTGGTCGAACCGTGGCCAGGCGTGGGCGAAGAACGTCGGTTGGCGCATCGATTACCAGATTGCCACGTCCGCCGTGGCGAAGACGGCGCTCAGGGAATCCATCTACAAGCGGCGGCGCTTCTCGGATCACGCGCCGCTGATCATCGACTACGACTACCCTCTGTAGCAATCGCGCGCCACAGCCACGCTCGCGCGCCGCGATAGACGCGCCATAGCGACCATCCGCTCGCGAGCCATTTCAGCACCCGCTTGGGACGCAGCGCGAACAGCAGGCCCACGCCGCCGGCGATCCAGGCGGGGTGGCGCCTGAGCTCTGCGCCGGCCTCGATCCCGGCTTCGAGCCAGCGCGACGCGACGTCGGTTC
The DNA here is from genome assembly GCA_049582045.1 of Burkholderiales bacterium. Classification (GTDB taxonomy): domain Bacteria; phylum Pseudomonadota; class Gammaproteobacteria; order Burkholderiales; family SG8-39; genus DAHVFK01. The sequence continues at coordinate 2,427 of JBAUTD010000328.1, read as the reverse complement.
GCGCGAGCAGGGCTGCGATCGCTTCGCGCTCCGAATCTGCGCGGGCAATGAGCTCGGCTCTTCGCTCGCGCAGCGCGATGAGCCGCTCGCGCGTCACGGCTTTTCCACCCGCTCCCGGTCGTGCGCAAGCTCCCCGAGCGTGGACGCGAAAAGGCGCGGCCGTTCGGCCATGCGCCGGCGCACGAACAGCGTCCCCGCGACGCCGCAGGCGAGAAAGCCGGCCGCGAGCAGGCCGGCCGCGAGCAGTCGGTGCTCGTCCCAGAACGCAATCAGCACGAACACCGCGCCGAGCACCACCGCGACGCCGAGAAAGAACAGCGACACGAGCGTCCACAGCGCGATCTCGTACAGCCGGGTGACCTGCTCCTCGAGCTCGTTGGCCGCAAGCCGGGTTCGGGTTTCGGCGTACGAGATCAGGGTGCGCGCGAAACCGCGCACCGGGCCCAGCACGCCGCGCTCGGGCTCGCTCATGCGAGCCTAGCGGCGATTGACGAGCGCGCCGAGCACGAAGCCGGCCAATGCGGCAATGCCGACCGCGTGCCAGGGATTCTCGTGCGCGTACTTCTCGGCGTCGGCGACCAGGGCTCGGAGATCCGCGACGAGCTTTTCGGTGCTGGCGGCGTTGGGGGGGCTTTCGGCTTGGGCGTCCATGGCAGATCCCGCGTATGGATATGTGACAATCCGGGACGCTCGATTTTACTCCTGCCCCGCGCACCGCATGCCGCTTTCCGCGTACGCCACGGTCTTCCGCAGCCGCAAGATCCTGGTCCTGCTGCTGCTCGGCTTTTCTTCCGGCCTGCCGCTCGCGCTGACCGGCGGCACCTTGCAGGCCTGGCTCACAGTGAAGGGCGTGGACCTCACCACCATCGGACTGTTCGCGCTGGTGGGACAGCCCTATACCTACAAGTTCCTCTGGGCGCCGCTGATGGATCGCTACTCCATCCCGCTGCTCGGCCGCCGGCGCGGCTGGCTGGTCGTGACGCAGCTCGCGCTGCTCGGCACGATCGCCTGGATGGGAACGCTCTCGCCGAACGATTCACCCTGGCTGCTCGCGGCGCTTGCGCTCGCGGTGGCGTTCCTGTCCTCGTCGCAGGACATCGTTTCCGACGCCTATCGCACCGACGTTCTCGGGGCGCAGGAGCGCGGCGCCGGCGCCGCCGTGTCGGTGTTCGGCTACCGCATCGCGATGCTGATCTCGGGCGGCCTGGCGCTGATTCTCGCGGACAGCTGGCTCGGCTGGACCGGCACCTACTGGCTGATGGCGGGGCTGATGCTGGTCGGCGTGGTCGCGGTGTGGTTCGCCGAGGAACCGGCGGCGCCGCCGCGCGCGCCGCATACGCTCGAGCAGGCGGTGAGCGAGCCCATGCGCGAATTCTTCGCCCGCGACGGTGCCTGGCTGCTGCTGCTGCTGATCGTCCTGTACAAGCTCGGCGATGCCTTCGCCGGCAGCCTCTCGACCGCGTTCCTTATCCGCGGGCCGGGATTCTCGCTCACCGAAGTCGGCCTGGTGAACAAGTGGCTCGGGGTGGCCGCGACTATCCTCGGCGCGCTGGCCGGCGGCGCGATGATGGCGCGGCTGCGGCTGTACCGCGCGCTGCTCTTGTTCGGCGTGCTGCAGGCCGTCACCAACCTCGGCTACATGGCGCTCGCGCTGGCCGGCAAGAGCTATCTGCTGATGATCGCCGCCGTCGCGGCGGAGAACCTTTGCGGCGGCATGGGCACCGCGGCATTCGTCGCGCTTCTGATGGCCATGTGCGACCGGCGCCACTCGGCTACCCAGTACGCGCTGCTGTCGGCGCTTGCGGCGCTCGGGCGGGTCTACGTCGGGCCGGCCGCGGGCGAGATGGCGAAGGTCTTCGGTTGGCCCGAGTTCTTCCTCTTCACCTTCCTCTTCGCGCTGCCCGGCGTGGCGATGCTCGTCTGGCAGCGGCGCCGCATCGAGGCGATCGACACGGCGCCGCACGACTGACGAGCAATCCCCTTCACGCGCCCTGGCGGCAGTCGACCATGCGCTTTTTCTGCCTGCCCTTGTGGTCGAAGTTCGTCGGGTCGAGCCAGCGCTCGAAGACCTGCCTGAGCGCGGGCCATTCCTTGTCGATGATCGAGAACCATGCCGTGTCGCGGCTTTCGCCCTTGATCATCATGTGCTGGCGAAAGATGCCTTCGAAGGTGAAGCCGAAACGCGCCGCGGCGCGGCGCGAGGGCTCGTTCAGCGCGTTGCATTTCCACTCGAAGCGCCGGTAGCCGAGCTCGTCGAAGCTGTAGTGCGCGAACAGGTAGAGCGCCTCGGTCGCGACCCGGGTGCGCGCGATCGCCGGGCCCCACAGGATGCTGCCGATCTCGATCACGCCGTGCTCGGGGACGATGCGCATCAGGGCCTGGCGCCCCTCGCAGCGCCCGCTCGCGATGTCGATCACGCCGAAGTAG
>JBAUTD010000327.1:0-3438 GCA_049582045.1 Burkholderiales bacterium | reverse complement strand
GACCGAAGGCGTCACGCTGAGCGACGACGTGGTGATCAAGGGGCGCGAGCAGGAACAGCCGCGCGCGCCGGCGCGGCCGCTGCTGGCGCAGCTCGATCTGGAGCTCGACCTGGGGCAGCACTTCGTTTTGAAGGGCAGGGGGCTCGATGCGCGCCTCACCGGCAAGCTCGCCCTGCGCGCGGACGAAGACCGCCTGCCCACCGCGAGCGGCGGCATCCGGGTGGCGGAAGGCACTTACAGCGCCTACGGCCAGCGCCTGACGATCGAGCGCGGCATCATCAGCTTCAGCGGCCCGCTCGACAATCCCGGGCTGGACATCGTCGCGATGCGCAAGAACCAGACGGTCGAAGCCGGGGTGGCGATCACCGGCACCGCGTCGGCGCCGAAGGTGAGCCTGGTCTCCAAGCCCGAGGTGCCAGACGCCGACAAGCTGTCGTGGCTGGTGCTCGGGCACGGCCTGGACGGCACGAGCAAGGCCGACGCGGGCCTGGTATCGGCCGCGGCCGTCGCTTTGCTGGCGCAGGGCGACTCGGCGGCGCTGCAGGCCAGGATCTCGCGCGCCACCGGGCTGGACGAGATCGGCGTGCGCGGCGGCGGCACGGGGTTGCAGGACTCGGTGGTGACGCTCGGCAAGCGCCTGTCGTCGAAGCTCTACCTGGTGTACGAGCAGGGCCTGTTCGCCGCCGGCAACGCGGTCAAGCTGCGCTATGCGCTCAGCCCGCGCTGGACGGTGCAGACCCAGACCGGGGGCGACCACGCGATCGACATCTTCTACAACCTGCTGTTCGACTGAGCCGGCTGTCCGGCCGCGCTCAGCTCGTCGAGCGTGTTGATGTTGCGGAACGCCTCCGGCTGATCGTCGAACGACACCTCCACCACCGCGAGCGTCGCGTACCAGGCGTCGATCTTGCGCCCGCCGCCTGCGAGGAAGCGCTCGAGGTGCGGCAGCACGCTGCGCCGAACGAGCGCGAAGACGGGGTGCGGCTGGTCGCCGGTCTTCGCGACGGCGATCTCACGGGTGGATAGTTTCTCCTTCAACCTTGCAACGAGATCCAGCGGCAGGAACGGCGAATCGCAGGGCACCGTGACCGCGAGCGGATGCGACGCTGCCTGCAGGCCCGCGTGCAGCCCGGCCAGCGGGCCCGCGAATCCGCCGACCGAGTCGGGCACCACGCGGTAGCCGAACCTCGCGTACGCCTCTGCGTTCTGGTTCGCGTTGAGCAGGATCTCGTCGACCTGCGGCGCGAGGCGCTCGATCGCCCACGCCACCATCGGCCGGCCGCGCAGCAGCTGCAGTCCTTTGTCGACGCCGCCCATGCGCCGGCCCTGGCCGCCGGCAAGGACGATTCCGCTCACGTTTTGCATGATCGGATTCTAACCGCGCTGCTTTCCAAACCTGACAACTGCGCGCGATTTACGTCAGCAAAAGATGAGCGCACGCGCATATCTGTGAATTGCGCTCGTCACGCTAGAGTCTGCCGCGCAGATCTATTTGTCTGCATTCCGCCGGCGAGGGTGCCATGACGCGGCGGCGCGGGAACGAGAAGTCAAAACGACACCAAAGGGAGGAGGGAACATGGCAGGACTGCTCGAGAAGAAGAATACGATCGCAGGGCCGGCGTTCAACCGCTGGCTCGTGCCGCCGGCGGCACTCGCGATCCATTTGTGTATCGGCATGGCCTACGGTTTTTCGGTGTTCTGGCTGCCGATGACCAAGCTCGTTTCCAGCGCGCCGAACAGCTGCGGTTCGCAGACCCTCATCGGGGAGCTGTTCACGCAGCAGTGCAATTGGACCGTGCCCGCAGTGAGCTTCACGTTCACACTGTTCATCTTCATGCTCGGCGTCGCGGCGGCTTTCTGGGGCGGCTGGCTCGAGCACGCCGGCCCCCGCAAGTCGGGTTTCATCGCTGCGATCTGCTGGGGCGGCGGGATGGCGCTCGGCGGGGTGGGCGTGCTGGCGCACCAGCTGTGGCTGGTGTGGCTCGGCTGCGGGATCCTGGGCGGGATCGGGCAAGGGCTCGGCTACATCACGCCGGTGTCCACGCTCATCAAGTGGTTCCCCGACCGGCGCGGCATGGCCACAGGCTTCGCGATCATGGGGTACGGCGGCGGTGCGATGATCGGCGCGCCGATCGCCGTCGCCCTCATGAAGCACTTCGGCGGCGGCGACGCGAGCGCCGGCGTGGCGAGTACCCTGATGGCGATGGGGTTGATCTATTTCATCGCAATGTCCGCGGGCGCGTTCGGCTTCCGCACCCCGCCGACCGGCTGGCTCCCGACAGGGTGGTCGCCGAGCGAGGCGCAGGTGAAATCCATGATCACGGATCGTCACGTACACCTTGCGAAGGCTTGGCGAACTCCGCAGTTCTGGCTTATCTGGGGCGTGCTGTGCCTGAACGTCAGCGCCGGGATCGGAGTGATCGGGATGGCTTCGCCGATGCTGCAGGACATCTTTGGCCCATTGCTCGTTGGCGCGTCGAGTCACGCCACCGCTACCGCGGCGCAGCGTGCCGCGATCGTAGCAGCCGCCGCGGGCTTGGTCGGGCTGATCAGCCTGTTCAACAGCGTCGGGCGGCTGTTCTGGGCGTCGGTGTCGGACTGGATCGGGCGCAAGAACACGTATTACACGTTCTTCGTCCTCGGCATCATTCTCTACAGCACGATGCCGACGCTGGGCCATATGGGCGCGGCCGGGCTGTTCGTGATCGCGGTGTGCGTCATCCTGACGATGTACGGGGGCGGATTCTCGACCGTACCCGCGTATCTGGCGGACGTGTTCGGCACCCAGATGGTGGGCGCGATTCACGGCCGGCTGCTCACGGCCTGGTCTGCCGCAGGAATCATCGGCCCCGTGCTGATCGCCAACCTGCGCCAGGCCCAGCTGAATGCCGGGGTGCCGAAGAACCTGGTGTACGACCACACGCTCTATATCCTGGCCGTGCTGCTGGTCGCGGGCTTCATCTGCAATCTGCTGATCAAGCCCGTCGACGAGAAGCACTTCATGACGCCGGACGAGCTGGCCGAGGAGCAGGCCCTGACGCGGGAGGCAAGCCACACTGACGCCGGCGCGCAGACTGCGGCGCGCGGCGGCTTCGGCGTGGGCGGAACTCTCGCCTGGCTCGCAGTGGGCGTGCCATTCCTGATCGGGGTGTGGATCGCGCTGGGCAAGGCCGCGGTGCTCTTCTTTCACTGACCGTCCAGCGAACCAGGCCAGGGCGGCCTCGCCGCTCCTGACCGGGTTCGCGTCAGGCCGCGTCCCGGTACCGGGTCGGCGACACCCCGAACTCCCGCTTGAACATCGCGCTGAAGGCGCTCGGGCTGTCGTAGCCGAGGTCGAGCGCGACCTCCAGGATCGGCTTGCCTTCGGCGATCCAGGCGAGCGCGCGCAGCAGGCGGGCGCGGCGCCTCCATTCCGAGAAGCTCATCGCGGTCTCGGCG
>JBAUTD010000326.1:0-4163 GCA_049582045.1 Burkholderiales bacterium | reverse complement strand
CATCTGGGTCGAGCCGCGCACGCTGCTGGGCGAGCTGCGGCCGCATGCGAGCCCGCTCGCGCGCGTGGCCTCGGATCACCTGCCGCTGCGCGCCGTACTCGAATGGCAGCGGGTGTAAGCTAGATCGGTGCGAAGCAGGTTTTGACCTGCATCAAGCGCGACGGCACGGTCGCGGCGAGAATGTAGTGGCGCTGCGCGCGCCATTCGTAAACCGCCTGACGGGAGGGATCGCGTGGAATCGAAGCAACAGGCCGTCTCGCGCTACGTCAGCCACCTCACCAGGGATACCTACGCGCTGGTGCTCGCCGGCGGACGCGGCACGCGGCTGCAGGCGCTGACCGACTGGCGCGCCAAGCCGGCGGTGCCGTTCGGCGGCAAGTTCCGCATCATCGACTTCACGCTCTCGAACTGCGTCAACTCGGGCGTGCGCCGCATCGGCGTCGCCACCCAGTACAAGGCGCAGAGCCTGATCCGGCACCTGCAGCGCGGCTGGAGCTTTCTCGACGGCCGCATCCGGGAATCGATCGACATTCTGCCGGCCCAGCAGCAGGTCGCGGAGCGCTGGTACGGGGGCACGGCGGACGCCGTTTACCAGAACCTGGACATCCTGCGCTCGGACGGCTGCCGCTACGTGCTGGTGCTCTCTGGCGACCACGTGTACAAGATGGACTACGGCAAGCTGCTTGCGCAGCACGCCTCGAGCGGGGCCGACATGACCGCCGCCTGCGTCGCGGTGCCGCTGCGCGACTCGAAAAGTTTCGGCGTGATGAACGTCGACGAGGGCGGCCGCGTGGTCAGCTTCGTCGAAAAGCCCGAGCGCACCGATCCCATGCCGGGCTCGACCGACCACTTCCTCGCCAACATGGGCGTGTACGTGTTCAACGCCGGCTTCCTGTTCGAGCAGGTGGCGCGCGACGCCGACGAAAGGAATTCGAGCCATGATTTCGGCAAGGACGTCATCCCCTACGTGCTGCCGCGCTACCGCGTCCACGCTCACCGCTTCGCCGACAGCTGCGTCGGCATGAGCGGTGACGTGCCCTACTGGCGCGACGTGGGCACGCTCGACGCCTACTACGAGGCCAACATGGAGCTGCTCAAGGTCACGCCCGAGCTCAATATGTACGACACCGAGTGGCCGATCTGGACCTACCAGGAGCAGCTTCCGCCCGCCAAGTTCGTCTTCGACCAGGACGCGCGGCGCGGGATCGCGGTGGACGCGATGGTCTCCGGAGGCTGCATCATCAGCGGCGCCACTGTGCGCCGCTCGCTGCTGTTCTCCAACGTGCGGGTCGAGATCAACGCCCGCGTCGAGGATTCCGTCGTGCTGCCGGACGTCGAGATCGCGCGCAACGCGGTGGTCAAGCGCGCGATCCTGGACCGCGGCTGCCGCATCGCCGAGGGCATGGTGATCGGGCTCGACCACGAGCACGACGGCAAGCGCTTCACCGTGACCGAGCACGGGGTCACGATCGTCACGCCGGACATGCTCGGCCAGAAAGTGAACCACGTGGGCTGAGCGCGCCGCGGCACCGGTGGTAAAATCGCCGCCATCTTGCGCGGCACTCCCTATCGCTTGGACGTCCGGCCCCGGCTGCCAAAGCGCCTGCAGCGGCTGGAAGAGCTCGCGAACAATCTCTGGTACAGCTGGGACCGGCCGACGCGCACCCTGTTCGCGCGCCTGGACCGCTCGCTGTGGCAGATCATCGGCCACAGCCCGAAGGCCTTCCTGCGCAACGTCGACCAGCAGCGCCTGGACGAGGCGGCCGAGGACCCCGTGTTCCTCAACAGCTTCCACAACGTCCTTTCCGAGTACGACAGCTACCACGAGGCGCCGACCAAGGGCGATCACACGGCCCACCTGCAGCGCGAGGACGTCATCGCGTACTTCTGCGCCGAATTCGGCCTTCACGAGAGCCTGCCGATCTATTCCGGCGGCCTGGGCATCCTCGCGGGCGACCACACCAAGACCGCGAGCGACCTCAGAATGCCCTTCGTCGGCGTCGGGCTGCTCTACCGCCAGGGATATTTCCAGCAAACCATCGACGGCGAAGGCCGCCAGCACGCGATCTACGCCGACACCGAGTTCGAGCTGCTGCCGGTCGAGCCGGCGTTGCGCAACGACGGCAGCGAGCTGCACATCGCGATAGACCTGCCCGGGCGCCGGGTCCAGCTCAAGGTCTGGCGCGCGCGCGTCGGCCACGTCTCGCTCTGCCTGCTCGACACCGACCTGCCCGAGAACGCCCCGAACGACCGCGGCATCGCGCACCAGCTCTACATCGGCGACCCCGAGACCCGGCTCGAGCAGGAGCTGATGCTCGGCGTGGGCGGTGCGCGCGCGCTCTCGGCGCTTGGCGTCAAGCCGGACTGCTGGCACCTGAACGAGGGCCATCCGGCGCTGGTCGCCTACGAGCGAATCCGCACGCTGATGATCTCCGGCCTCGATTTCGATTCGGCGCTGGAGGCGGTCGCGGCCAACACCGTGTTCACCACGCACACTCCGGTCGCCGCCGGCCACGATCATTTTCCCGAAGCGATGGTGCGCAAGTACCTCGAGACCGCGTGCCCCGAGCTGAACGGCAACATGGACGCCGCGATGGCGCTCGGACATTCGCCCTCGACCCGCGACTTCAACATGACCACGCTGGCGGTGCGCACCTCGCGCCACCAGAACGGGGTGTCGCGCATCCACGGCCGCGTCTCGGCCAAGGGCTGCGCCGAGCTGTGGCCGCAGATCGACCCGGACGAGAATCCGCTGCGCCACATCACCAACGGCGTGCACGTGCCGACCTTCCTCGCCGAAGCCTGGCACCGGACGTTCGACGACTACCTCGGGCCGGGCTGGGCCCAGCGCCTCGAAGACGAGGTCTGCTGGCAGGGCGTGCGCAATATCCCCGACTCGCAGTTCTGGAACGTGCACCAGCATCTCAAGTCGGAGATGCTGCACCTGGTGTGCCACCGCATCCGTACGCAGCACGCGCGCAACCAGGGTTCGGAAGCGCACCTGGACCGCATGCTCAAGCTCGCCGACCCGGCCAATCCGACCGTGCTCACGATCGGCTTCGCGCGCCGTTTCGCGACCTACAAGCGCGCGACGCTGCTGTTCAACCGGCTCGACTGGCTGCGCGAGCTCGTGAGCGACCCGAAGCGCCCGGTGATGTTCGTGTTCGCCGGGAAGGCGCATCCCGCCGACCAGCCCGGCCAGGAGCTGATCCGGCGCATCGGCGAGGTGGCGCGGATGCCGGAATTCGAGTCCAGGATCCTGATGGTCGAGGGCTACGACCTGCGCCTCGCGCGGCGCATGGTCTCGGGCGTCGACGTCTGGCTCAACAACCCGGTCTATCCGCTCGAAGCCTGCGGCACCTCCGGCATCAAGGCCGGCATCAACGGCGTGCCCAACCTCTCGGTGCTCGACGGCTGGTGGGGCGAAGGCTACAACGGCAAGAACGGCTGGGCGATCAAGCCCGCCTCGGACATGCTCGACGCCGCGCGGCGCGACGAGGAAGAGGCGCGCACGCTGTACGAGCTGCTGCAGGACCAGGTGATCCCTCTTTACTACGCCACCACGCCGGCGGGCTATTCGCCAGGCTGGGTCACGATGGCCAAGGAATCGATCGCCTCGCTGGTGCCGCGCTTTTCCTCGATGCGCATGCTGAGCGAATACGTCGACGCGGTCTACGAGCCGGCCATGCGCCAGTGGCGCCGCTACGGCGAGCAGGATTTCCTCTCCGCGCGACGCCTGGCGGTGTGGAAGGCGAAGCTGCGCGCCGCATGGGCCGGCGTGAGCCTGCGCCGGGTGGACGAGCCGACGCAGCGCATCGACTACGGCGGCAAGCTGAAGATCGCAGTCGCGGTGCGCCTGAACGGGCTCGCGCCCGACGATGTCGCGCTGGAGGTGCTCCTCGGTCGGCCCGGTAACGAGCGCGCCTCGCAGAACTCGCGGCGCGAGCGCCTGACCTACCAGCGCCCGCTGCCCGAGACGGGCGAGCACCTGTACGCGATCGAATATTCGCCGCCGATGGCGGGCCGCATCGAATATCGCGTGCGCGCCTACCCCGCCAACGAGCTGCTCACGCACCCCTTCGAGATGGGAATGATGGTGTGGCTGTAGAAGCCGCGCTGCGGGTGCTGTACGTCACGCCCGAGGTCGCGCCCTGGGTCAAGAC
>JBAUTD010000325.1:0-2090 GCA_049582045.1 Burkholderiales bacterium | reverse complement strand
GGGCCGCATGGCGGTGGGCGAGGCGATCGGCAACCTCGCCGCGGCGCGCGTTGCCTCGCTCGATCGGGTCAAGCTCTCGGCCAACTGGATGGCGGCCGCCGGCGTCCCGGGCGAGGACGCGGCGCTGTACGACACGGTGCGCGCGGTGGCGCTGGAGCTCTGCCCGGCGCTCGGGATCTCGATCCCGGTCGGAAAGGATTCGCTTTCGATGCGCACCGCGTGGGACGGCAAGGAGGTGGTGGCGCCGCTTTCGCTGGTGGTATCGGCCTTCGCCCCGGTCGAGGACGCGCGCGGCACGCTCACGCCGCGCCTTCGCACCGACCTGGGCGAGACCGAGCTCGTGCTGATCGACCTCGGTCGGCGCAAGAACCGCCTCGGCGGCTCGATCCTGGCGCAGGTGCACTCGCGCCTGGGCGATCGCTGCCCCGACCTGGACGAGCCGAAGCTGCTGGCCGGATTGTTCGCGGCGGTGCAGCGCCTGGCGCGCGAGGGGCTCGTGCTCGCCTACCACGACCGCTCCGACGGCGGCCTGTTCGCGACCGCGTGCGAGATGGCGTTCGCCGGCCACTGCGGAGTGACGCTGAACCTCGACGAGATCTGCTACGACGAACGGATGGGCGACGTCGACGGCCTGGAGCGCCGGCCCGACCTGCTCGCCGGGCGCTTCAACGACCGCCTGCTCGGCGCGCTGTTCGCCGAGGAGCTGGGCGCGGTGCTGCAGGTCCGCGCCGCCGAGCGCAAGCGCGTGATGGACGTGCTGCGCGCCGAAGGGGTGCACGATTGCGCCTACGTGATCGGCTTTCCCAACGAGCGCGACGAAGTGCGCCTGACGCGCAACGCCAAGGTGCTGTTCGCGCGCAAGCGCGCCGAGCTGCAGCGCGTCTGGAGCGAGACGACCTGGCGCATGCAGGCGCTGCGCGACAACCCCGAGTGCGCGCAGCAGGAGTACGACGCGCTGCTCGACGAGGGCGACCCCGGGCTGTCGGTCGCGATCGGTTTCGATCCCAAGGAAACCTTCGTCGCGACGGGCGCGCGGCCGCGCGTGGCGATCCTGCGCGAGCAGGGCGTCAACGGCCAGGTCGAGCTCGCCGCGGCCTTCGACCGCGCCGGGTTCGAGGCGCTCGACGTGCACATGTCGGACATTCTCGCCGGGCGCGTGGGCCTGGCCGGCTTCAAGGGCGTGGCCGCGGGCGGCGGGTTCTCCTACGGCGACGTGCTCGGCGGGGGGCAGGGCTGGGCGAAGTCGATCCTGTTCCACGCCCGGGCGCGGGCCGAATTCGAGGCTTTCTTCGCGCGCCCCGACGGCTTCGCGGTCGGCATCTGCAACGGCTGCCAGATGATGGCGGCGCTGAAGGAGCTGATCCCGGGCGCGGCGCACTGGCCCGCGTTCGTGCGCAACCGCTCGGAGCAGTTCGAGGCGCGCTTCGTGATGGCCGAAGTCGCCGACAGCCCGTCGATCCTGTTCGCCGGGATGGCCGGCAGCCGCATCCCGGTGGCGACCGCGCACGGCGAGGGGCGCGCCCGCTTCGAGACCGCCGCCGACCTCGAGCACGCGATCGTCGCGATGCGCTTCGTCGACAACCGCGGAAGTGCGACCGAGACCTACCCGGCGAACCCGAACGGCTCGCCGCTCGGGATCACCGGGCTCACCACCGCCGACGGCCGCTTCACGGTCGTCATGCCTCACCCGGAGCGCGTGTTCCGCAGCGTGCAGATGTCCTGGGCGCCCGACGGGGCGCCCGAGGACTCGCCCTGGATGCGTATGTTCTACAACGCGAGGCGCTGGGTCGGGTGAAGCTCGACGCGCCGCTGTACACCGAAGAGGAGCTCGACGCGCTCGAGCGCGAGAACCCGCGCGAGGCCCTGCGCATCGCGCGCGAGCAGGAGATTCTGAAGCGGCAGATCGCTGCCGAAATACCCGAAGGAAGTCGAATTCCCGCGGTTGAAGAAATCAATCTGGTCATCGACGAAGTACGCCAAATTCTCATGCGCGACGGCGGCGACCTGGACTTCGTCGCCCTCGAGGGCGACGCGGTGGTGGTGCGGCTGAAAGGCGCCTGCGCGGGCTGCCCGCGCGCGGCGCTCGACCT
>JBAUTD010000324.1:0-1802 GCA_049582045.1 Burkholderiales bacterium | reverse complement strand
GTATGATTATACAGTAGTGCGGCGGCGGGCGCGGCGCAGCATTTCGGCCACCTCGGCATGGCCGTGGCGCAGCGCGTACTCCACCGGGGTGTCGCCTTGCGGCGTCGCGAGGGAGGGGTCGGCGCCGTGGCGCAGGAGCACCTCGACCATCAGGGCATTGCCCGTCGCCGCGGCGTGGGCGAGCGGGGTGTCCCCGTTCTCGTGTGCGAGGTTCGGGTCGAAGCGCATGGCGAGCAGCTTCTGCGCGTAGACCACGTTGCCGCGGTCGATGGCGTAGAACAGCGCGCGCACCGCTTCGGGGCTGCGCTCGAGCGGCCTGGGCTCGAGGCCCGTGGGCAGCAGTTTGACCACGTGGTTGATGAGCGAGATGCCGACCAGCGCGATCAGCGCCAGCACCAGCGGCACGCGCGAGATGTGCAGCCCGTCGGCGACCTGCTGGGGCATGTTGGCGCCCGCGATCAGCAGGACGACCGCGAGGAAAAAGAAGAACTTGAGGTAAAGAAACAGGCCCAGGACCACGGCGCAGGCGAGCGCCGCGAGCAGCACGTCCGGGTTGACCCCCAGGGTCTCGAGCACGTACTCGCGCGGCAGGTTGGCGAGCAGCGCGGTGACCGCGATCAGCCCCATCAGGACCAGCTCGCGAATCCGCAGCCTGGTCAGGAAATCGAGCTTTTCTTGCGTCATGTGCGGGGGCTCGCGAGGTAAGATTCAGCGCACTATGTCGAAGGCCTTCCTCAAGGAACCGGACGCGGAGCAGGAGGACGCGGGCAGCGAGCCCGCGGCACTTCCCGTCGGGTCCAAGAACTATATCTCACCCGCCGGCTACGCGCGCCTGAACGCCGAGCGGCGCCAGCTGGTCGAGGTGGAGCGCCCGGAGGTGGTGCGGGTGGTCTCCTGGGCGGCTTCCAACGGCGACCGCTCGGAGAACGGCGACTACATCTACGGCAAGCGCCGGCTGCGCGAGATCGACCGGCGCGTGCGCTACCTGATCAAGCGGCTCGAGAACGCCGAGATCGTCGTTTCCGCCGGGCGCGAGTCGGACCAGGTGTTCTTCGGCGCGACCGTGGCGCTGCGCGCGGGGGCCGGCGAGCGGACCGTCACCATCGTCGGGGTCGACGAGGTCGACCCGGCGCACGGCCGCGTATCGTGGATTTCGCCGATCGCGCGCGCGCTGCTCAAGGCGCGGGTCGGCGACGTGGTGAAGCTCGCGACGCCCGCGGGCACCGAAACGCTCGAGATCATGGACGTGAGCTACGACAAGATCGACTGACAGGAGAAGCAAAATGGCAATGCTGAAGGAATTCAGGGAGTTCGCAGTCAAGGGCAACGTGGTCGACCTCGCGGTCGCGGTCATCATCGGCGCCGCGTTCGGCAAGATCGTCTCCTCGTTCGTGGCCGACATCGTGATGCCGCCGCTCGGGCTGCTGATCGGCGGGGTCAACTTCACCGACCTGGCGCTGACGCTCAAGCCCGCGAGCGGCGCGGCCCCGGCCGTGGTCTGGGCCTACGGCAAGTTCCTGCAGGCGATGTTCGACTTCACCATCATCGCGTTCGTCATCTTCCTGGCGGTGAAGGGCATCAACCGCCTCAAGCGCGAGGAGAAGGCCGCGCCCGCCGCGCCGCCCGCGCCGCCGCGGCAGGAGGTGCTGCTGGAGGAGATCCGCGACCTGCTGAAGAAGTAGTCGCTACCTAAAATCGCCCGCGCTCATCACCGACAGGCGCGCGGGGTCGATGTGCCGCCGCAGCGCCGCATCGACCTGCTTCGGCGTGAGGGCCGCGAGGCGCGCCTCGAGCCGCGCGTC
>JBAUTD010000323.1:0-6696 GCA_049582045.1 Burkholderiales bacterium | reverse complement strand
GTCAGCGTGCCGGTCTTGTCGGCGCAGAGGACGTCCATTGCGGCGGCTTCGTGCACCGCCGAGAGGCGCGTGAGCAATGCGCCGCGCCGCGCCAGCATCTGGGCGGCGAACGCCGCCGAGAGCGCGAAGGTCGCGGGCAGCGCCACCGGGATCGTGGCGAGCAGCGCCGTGAGCGCAAGCCGCGTCACATTCTCGCCCGGCATGCCGGAAGCGAAGGCATAGACGACGATAAGCACCGCGACCGTTCCGTTCACCAGCGCGAGGTTGCGCGTCGCCGCGAGGATCGCCGCCTGCTCGGTGCTCGGGTGACGAGCGACGCGCACCAGTTCCGCGGCACGCCCGAAGTAGGTCTTCGATCCGGTTGCCGTCACTTCCGCCAGCGCCTGCCCGCGGCGAACCATCGAGCCCGCGTAGAGCGTGCTGCCCGGGCTCGCCTCGACCGGAACCGACTCGCCGGTGAGCGTCGACTGGTCGACCAGGAGCGATCCCGAGACGAGCAGTGCATCGGCGGGGACCAACGCCCCGAGCGGCAGGCTGATGGCGTCGCCAGGCACCACCTCGGCAGCGGGAATCCGCACCCATTCACCATCGCGGCGAACCAGGGCCGTCGGCGCGAGCCTCCTCTTCAGCGCCGCGAGCGCCGCGCCCGCCCGGCGTTCCTGGATGGAACCGAGGATCGCGTTGAAAGCGAGCAGAGCGCCGATCACGGCCGCTTCGACGTGCGCGCCGAGCCAGAGCTGCAGCAGCATCGCGGCCTCGAGCAGCCAGGGAACCGGACCCCAGAACTTCGCCAGGAAGCTCAGGCAGCGCGGGGCGACCTTCTCGCTGACGGCGTTCCGGCCGAATTCGCCGAGCCGCCGGCGGGCTTCGGCGCCCACCAGGCCGGTCGGCGTCGTGGCTGCGGCGGGGATGTCCAAGGACAAGCCCTCGGGCTAGTTGGCGGGTATGGTGATGACCGGAATTTGCGGTACGGTGCCGGTCTCGGCGATAGACGAAAACACCATCAAGAATGTGAACACGCGCTTGGAATCGAGATCGCGGTCGTCGATCCAGAACCAGTAGCCGCGGTAGTGCACCGCGGCGTAGGCGTCCGCCGGGCGTACCTGGCTGGAATGGACGCGGGCGATCGGGAACAGGCGGGCATCGCCCTCCTGCGCAGGGGCCCTGGTGGCCCGGCCCTCGGCAATGTGCTGCTTCGGCACGTCGACGCCGGAGGAGAGATTGGCCAGGATCTCCAGCATCGAGCGCGTGAGCAGCGTGATCTGGTCTTCGTTACGGCGCGTCGCGCCGAAGGTGATCCGCAGCTCCTTGCTTTCGGGGCCGATCCCCAGCGTATCCCACACGAGCTGGATGTCCCGATCCGCCTCCGGACTGACGTTCGGGCGAAAGCCGATCAGCGTCGCCTCTTGATGGTCGCGTTTCTCGCTGCGGATCTCGAGCGCGCCCGCCCGCTGCAGGCGGCGCAGCGCCCCGATCACCCGGTTGAAGGCCGGATCTTCGCGTCGTGCGCGCGCAGGTCCGGTCGAGAAGTTGTAGACGCCGTTGATCGCTTCGACCGAGAGCCCCAGGATGTAGTCGGCCGGGTGGCCGCCCTGGATCATGGCGAAAATGGCCTCCGGCGGGATCGGCCGCAGCAGGCTGTCGATGTACTTCTTTCCCGTCACCGGCGTATAGCTGATGGTGGGATGATCCAGGTACGAGCCCGAAATCCCGAGCGTGCGGAGCGGGTCCCTCGTCGTTGAGGTGGAGCTGCTCCCGTACACCCTGTTCTGGGCGTTGACCTCGCCTTGCAGGGTGTACGAGCTGATCACGGAGGATACCTCGAGGAACACCGGGGCGTCGAAATAGCGCAGCTTGACGATGTTGAGCAGCGTCTGCTGACGCCAGGAGTCGGCGATCGCGCCGCCGTAGTCCAGGCGATCGCGCGGCACGCTGGTGGGACCGATCGAAGCGCATCCGGCCGCGAGGGTGGCCGCCAGCGCGACGATCAAGCGTACAAGGGATCGCCGGAGAGCGTCAGAAGTAGTAGCGGGCATAGAGCTCCACCTTGCGCGAGTTCGCCTTCTCGCCGAAGTCGGTCGAGCTGCCGCCGCGCAGAAGGAAGAGCCGCAGGCGAAGCTCGAGGTTGGTGATGCCGGAGTACTGCAGCTCGGGAGTGATCTGGTAGCTGCCGTCCTGCAGATTCATCATCGCGGTGATCGCCGGCGTGAAATAGACGATCCCGAGCGCGTCCGGGTGCTGGGCACGGAAATAGAGGTAGTTCTCGCCGGCGAAGGGCCGGGCGTAGCTCCCCTGACCCAGCACGAGCGCCTTCTGCAGCAGCGGCCCGCCGCCGGGAGCGAAGGCCGCGTCGACGAGCCGATAGAACGAGCCGGCCTGGGACTCCGAGTAGCCGGTGCCGTTGTGGTAGACCTCGGCGATGTACGTCGTGTTCCCCTGGGTGAGGTAGCGCAGCCCGAGCAGATAGCTGGTGGCGTTCGCGACCTCGGTCGTCACGCGCCCGCTCGCGTCGGTGACAGGCTTGGCGAACTGCGCAATGCGTGCCCACTCGCCGTGGATCTCGACGTTCGTTGCGAGGTTGCGCGCGAAATCGAAGCCGAAGCGCGCCGGGCGGCTGCCCTTGCCCTGCCAGGCGAAATCGAGGTCGGTGTCGCGGTACAGCCCGTAGAGCTTGAACGCGGGATTCAAATGGCCGCTCGCGCCGAGATCGCTGTTGACGTCACTCGACGCCGGCAGCAGCAGCGGCGTGAAGGCGACCGTCTGCAGCGCGCCGCCCGGGTTCCAGATGAAGTCGCCATCGGCCATGACGTAGCCTTCGCGCGCCAGCTGCGGATCGTTCGGATCCTTCGGTCGCTGCACGAAGCCGATTGGGTTGAACGCATAGCCCTTGCCCCAGCTGAGCGCCCGTTTGCCCGCTTCGAGCGTGTAGCCGGGGGTGGGACGAATCGAGTACGCGGCCTCGTAAACGCTGTTGTCGTGATTGTGCGCAAGTTGATCGCGCTGCAGATCCGAGTTGGTGCGAAAGTCGAAGGTACCGATTCCCTGCCGCAGCTTGCCGGTCAGCTGCAGGGTCGCGGTCGTGCGCCCCAGGTCGTCTTGCTGGGGCTGGCCGAGGTTGTTTAGCCGGTAGAACGCGCCGCCGCGGTTGAGCGTGAAATCCTCCTGCTTGAGCTGGACGTAGCCACCGAGCTCGAACGGCTTCTTCTCGAACGCGGACGAATCGAAGCCGGTGTCCTCCGCCGCCCCGGCGCTCGCTGCCACCGCGAGGAGAGCAAGCGGCCAGATTCGCCGCAGTCTCCGGCAGGAGCTCATTTTCGCAGCTCTTCGATCCTCGGCAGGTAGTTGAGCGTGAAGACCTGGTCGGGAAAGTCCCGCTTCTTGAGCCCCGACCACTGCATCACCGACTTGTAGCCCTTGTACAGCGGGCTGTCGGTCTCGAGCGTCGCGGGACGCTTGATGCCGCCGCCGAAGTCCTTGATGTTGCTGAAGTGCAGCGTCTTGAGCAGCAGGCCGCTCGCGGCGTAGCACTCGATCGTCGTCGGCAGCAGATGCTTCTTGTCGACCCACATCTTGAGACGGTCGTAGGCAACGTCGCCGGTCTTGGCCTTGAGCGAAAGCAGGTACTCGTCCTTCTGCTCGTCCGCCGTTTGTACGTCATATTCCGCGGTGTAGTCGATGCGCAGGATGTCCGCGTTGTTGAACACACTGCCGGTCACCGATTGCAGGCTGGTGATCCGGATCGCGCGCCCGACGTCCGGAATGTAGAGCCACATGTTGTCGCCCAGACGCAGCGTCACCCGGCCCTTGTCGCTGGCGGGCGCGAGGAACAGCGCCACCACCTTGTCGCGGCCCTTCTTCATGGTGTAGAGCACCGACACTTTCTTGCTGCCGTCGGGCTGGACGTCGGTCAGCTGCCGGTACGACTCGTAGGACTCGGGCTCGAGGTTGCGGTCGACTTTCTTCAGGATTTCCGTTCCGTCGATCGCCGCCGCCGGCAGCGCGAGGAGGCACAGCGTCAGGGCGATGAGCTTTCGCACGGTGCGCGCTCTCACACGTGACCCAGCGCACGCACGGGATCCATGCGGGACGCCTTCCACGCCGGCTGTAGGCTCGCGAGCAGCGCCATCACCACCACCATCGCCGCAATGGTCACGACGTCCCCGACGGAGACCGCGGGCGATAGCAGTATCGCGTCGCGTTGCATGCCGAAGTGGAAGCTGACCTTCCACACGTTCAGGGCGTAGATCACGGCGAGGCTGATCGCCGTTCCCAGTACCGCCCCGCCCAGACCGAGCAGAAGGCCCTCGGTGAGGAACAGGGAAAGGATTCTGCGCGGCGGCGTGCCGATGGCCGAGATGGTCCCGATCTCGCGGATGCGCTCGTAGACCGCCATCACCATCACGTTCATGACGCTGATCAGGACGATCGACACCATCATGACCTTGATGAACACCGCGAGCAGGTCGATCATGCGCACGATGCTCGAGAACGGCGACAGGTCCGCCCAGGTGTGCACTTCCAGCACCGGTTTGCCTTCCTTGTTGACGACTTCCGCCAACGCCTGCTTAAGTTGCGCAAACGACTTGTCGAGCTGCGCCGGGTTCCTGAGCCGGATCGCGATTTCGCTCACCTCCGGCTGCTTCATCCGCAGCAGGCTCCGCGCGTCGTCGAGCGTGATGTAGCCGTCCTTGCCGCTCGGCCCGGAGATGCTCTGCAGCACGCCCGCGACGGTAAAGGTCTTACCGTTGACCGAGCCGTCGCGGTTGGTCGCGACCAGGACCACGGTGTCGCCTACCTTCACCTTCATGCCGCGCGCGATCAGTTCGGGGATGAGCACTTCGCCCTCCTTCAGCAGCGGGCCGGCCCGCTTCTCGCCGACCAGGCGACCGGGAAGCAGGGGCGTGGTGGCGATTTCCTTCGCCGGGTCGACGCCGCTGACGCGGATGTTGGTCGTCTCGGTGAAATTGCTGAACATCGCGCCGAGTTTGATGCGCTCGGAATAGGCTTCGACCGCGTCCATCTTGCCGAGCGCCTGCTCGACCTTGCCGACCATCTGCGGCTGCATGTTGAGGTTCAGCGGCAGGCTGTCGATCGAGGCGACGTAGCCCTTGCGGTGCACTTCGAGGTGCCCGAGCATGGCGTCGGTGAACTGGCCGATCATGATCGACTTGAACGACCCGGACACGGCGATGAACAGCAGCACGCCGACGATCCCCAGGGTGATGAGCGAGGAGGTCAGCAGCGTGCGCCGGCCGAAGCGCGCGAGGTTCCTCGCGGCGATCTTGAGGACGTTAAGCATGGGCGGCCTCCGCCTTTGGCGACGCGTGACCGATTCCGTCGTTCCCGGCCGGCGGGCGGATGCGCCCGTCTTCGAGCGTGAACACGACCTCGGCCTCGCCCATGATCTTCGGGTCGTGGGTCGAGAACACGAAGGTGGTGCCGAGTTCGTCGCGCATCTTCTTCATCAGCTCGATGACGCGGTAGGCGGTGTCGTGGTCCAGATTCGCGGTCGGTTCGTCGGCCAGCACCAGCTTAGCGTCCGTCGCCAGCGCGCGCGCCACCGCGACGCGCTGCTTCTGGCCGCCGGAGATCTGGTCCGGCCGTTTGCCCGCCTGACCGGCCATGCCGACCGCCTCGAGCAGGCGCGTGATCTGCGCGCGCCGCTTACGCTCCGGCCAGTTCTGCACCATGATCAGCGGATACTCGATGTTCTCGTACACCGTGAGCACCGGGATCAGGTTGAAGTCCTGGAACACGAAGCCGATGTTGCGGCCACGGAAGTCCGCCGCCGCGCGCCGGTCCAGGGCGCCGACGTCCGCCTCGAGCACGGTCAACTTGCCGCTCGTCGGATGGTCCAGGCAGCCGATCATGTTGAGCAGCGTGCTCTTGCCGCTGCCCGAGGGGCCGACGAAGGCGACGAAGGATTTCGCCTCGATCGCGAAATCGATGCCGCGCAGAGCCTGCACCTCGACTTCTCCGCTCCGGTAGGTCTTGACCAGCTCTTCCGCACGCACCAGGCTCATCGCTCCGCCTTGATTCCGCTTGACCAGCAGGCAGCCTAGGCCGGCTCGCGCGCGCCGTATTGATCCGCGTCAAGCCGCAGCGGCGCAGCGCGCTCGAGTCAGCCTGTCGCGGCCAGCGCCTGACGTGCCGCGACGCCGATCGATTCGCTCAGCGTCGGATGCGGATGGATAGTCGCGGCTAGTGCCTCGACGGTAACGCCGCATCTGACCGCCAGCGCGCCCTCTCCAAGCAGCGACGCCGCGCCTTCCGCGAGAATGTGAACACCGAGCACGGCTCGGCTTGCCTCGTCGTACACGAGCTTGAGCATTCCCTCGGCGTGACCCGAAACCTGCGCCCGGGCGTCCGCCCGGTAGTCGTAGCGCGCCACGCCGACCCGGTGCCCTGCGGCGCGAGCTTCGCTCTCGGTCAGCCCGGCGATGCCCACCTCGGGGCTGCTGAAAATGACGGCTGTGTTGGTCGCTGGCGCTGGAAAGCGGACCTGCCGGCCGAGAAGATGTCCCGCGAGCGCCAGCGCCTGGGCGGTCGCCCAATGGGCGAACATCGGATGCCCGATCACGTCCCCCACCGCATAGATGCCGGGCTCGTCGGTCTCGAGCTTGGCGTCGACCTTGACGCCGTGATGATCGTGGCTCACGGCGGTGTGCTCGAGCCCGAGGCCACCCACGTTGGGCC
>JBAUTD010000322.1:0-3169 GCA_049582045.1 Burkholderiales bacterium | reverse complement strand
GCACGGCGACGCGTTCGGGCGCGCTCGCCTGCGGCGCGGGTGCGGCGGGCGTGCGCCCGGGAAACGTCTCCTCGCGGCGGCGGAACAATCCTTCTTTTTGCAGCATGTGAATTCCCTCGGTGGATGGTTGAACGGCGCTCAAGCCATGCACATTGCGTGCCGATGGCGAAACCGCGCAGAAACAGCAGGTTGTGAAAAGGCGCTGCGCGCCGAGTGTCGCTTGAGACCGACGCCGGTTGCGAGACCGTTGTCTGACACAGGCGCAAAAACCTTTCGCGTGTGCTGTCGCATCGCTTTCAAGCGCGCAAAGCTCGGGCCGAAATTTTCCGCGAGTTGCGTCGCGCCGCGTCGATGCGCGCATACTATTCGCGCGTCGCACTGCATGGGGGGGGATGTCAACCAACCCTAGGAGGATGCTCCATGGCAGAAGAGACGAAAACGACATACGCGAACCCCGCGCCGCTCGGACTGGTGGGCTTCGGCCTGACCACCGTGCTGCTCAGCCTGGTAAACGCCGGCGTGCTGCCGCATGGCGGCGAGCAGGTGGTGTTGCCGATGGCGCTGGCCTACGGCGGGCTGATCCAGATCATCGCGGGGCTGCTCGAATTCCGCACCGGCAACACGTTCGGCACGACGGCGTTCCTGAGCTATGGCGCGTTCTGGTGGTGGTTCGCGATGCTGATCATGTTCGGCAGCCACGGGCTGCTCGACCTGACCCACGCCGGCAGCACAATCGGGGTGAGCCTGATCGGCTGGGGCGTGTTCACCCTCTACATGTGGGTGGCGACGTTCAGGCTGTCCAAGGCGCTGTGGTGGGTCTTCCTGACCCTGTGGGTGACGTTCTTCTTGCTCGGCTGCGGCACGCTGTTCGGCGTGCACGCGCTGTCGCTGCTCGGCGGCTGGCTCGGGCTGGTCTGCGGCCTGCTCGCGATGTACACCAGCTTCGGGCTGGTCACGAACGCGACCTTCGGCAAGGCGGTCGTCCCGCTCGGGGCGCCCGGCTAAGACACAAACCTGTAAACGGAGCGGCGGCCGCGCAGCGCGGCCGCCCGCACCCGCATTCACGCTCATCGCAGGAGGTTCCCCATGAGCAGCGTCAAATCTGAGCAAGAGCAGCCGAACGAGGCCCAGCTCGCAGTGCACTGGAAGGAGGAGCAGTACTACTACCCTCCGGCCAGCTTCATCGCGCAGGCCAACACGACCGACGGCGGTATCCTGGAGCGCTTCGGCGAGAAGAACTTCCCCGAGTGCTTCAAGGAGTACGCCGACCTTCTGACCTGGTACAAGTACTGGGAGAAGACCCTCGACACCTCGAACCCCCCGTTCTGGAAGTGGTTCGTGGGCGGCGTGCTGAACGCTTCATACAACTGCGTCGACCGGCACCTGGCGCAGCACCGCAACAAGACGGCGATCCATTTCATCCCCGAGCCCGAAGGCGAGCGCATCCAGCACATCACCTACCAGGAGCTGTGGGTGCGCGTGAACGAGCTCGCGGCGCTGCTGCGCGACTTCTGCGGCCTGAAGCGCGGCGACCGCGTGACGCTGCACATGCCGATGGTCCCGGAGCTGCCGATCACGATGCTCGCCTGCGCGCGCCTGGGCGTCGTGCATTCGCAGGTCTTCAGCGGCTTCTCCGGCCAGGCCTGCGGCGAGCGCATCGCCGATTCAGGCAGCCGAATCCTGATCACCGCGGACGCCTACTGGCGCGGGGGCAACCTGCTCGACCACAAGAAGCTCGCCGACGTCGCCTACGACAAGGCCAGGGACGACAAGGTCGTTCCGGAGAAGGTGCTGGTCTGGCAGCGCTACCCGGGCAAGTACTCGGCCCAGACCCCGCCGGTCGAAGGGCGCGATTTCATCGTCAACGAGCTGCTGCCCAAGTACCGCGGCCAGCGCGTCGAGCCCGAGCGCATGCAGGCGACCGACCCGCTGTTCCTCATGTATACCAGCGGCAGCACCGGGCGTCCCAAGGCCTGCCAGCACAGCACCGGCGGCTACCTGTCGTACGTCGCGGGCACCTCGAGGATGATCCAGGACATCCATCCCACCGACGTGTATTGGTGCATGGCCGACATCGGCTGGATCACCGGCCACTCGTACATCGTCTACGGCCCGCTCGCGCTCGCCGCCTCGACGGTGATCTACGAAGGGGTGCCGAACTTCCCCGACGCCGGCAGGCCGTGGCGCATCGCCGAGGATCTCGGGGTCAACATCTTTCACACCTCGCCCACCGCGATCCGCGCCCTGCGCCGCTCGGGCCCGGACGAGCCCAAGAAGTACAACTACCGCTTCAAGCACATGACCACCGTGGGCGAGCCGATCGAGCCCGAAGTCTGGCGCTGGTACCACAGCGTGGTCGGCAAGGGCGAGGCGGTGATCGTCGATACCTGGTGGCAGACCGAGACCGGCGGGTTCCTGTGCAGCAACGTTCCCGCGCTCGCGCCGATGAAGCCCGGCAGCGCCGGGCCCGGGTTGCCGGGGATCTACCCGATCATCTACGACGACGACGGCAAGGAGATCCCGGCGGGGGCGGGCAAGGCGGGCAACATCTGCATCCGCAACCCCTGGCCAGGAATGATGCAGACCATCTGGGGCGACCCGGATCGCATGACCAAGGTCTATTTCGAGCGCTACTGCAGGAACAGGAACAGCAAGGACTGGCGCGACTGGCCGTACGTCGCCGGCGACGGCGCGGTGCACGCGGCCGACGGCTACTTCCGCATCCTGGGGCGCATCGACGACGTGATCAACGTCGCGGGCCACCGCCTGGGGACCAAGGAGATCGAGTCGGCGGCGCTTACGGTGGCCGAGGTGGCGGAAGCCGCCGTCATCGCGGTGCCGGACGAGCTTAAGGGCCGCGTGCCCGAGGTCTACGTGTCGCTCAAGCCGGGCGTGGCGGGCGACGAAGTGCTGGCGCGGCGCATCTCCAAGGCGATCGAGACCGAGATCAGCCCAATCGCGCGCCCGCGCAAGGTGTGGATCGTGCCCGACATGCCCAAGACGCGCTCGGGCAAGATCATGCGCCGCGTGCTCGCCGCGTTGTCGACCGGTGGCAACCCGGGAGACATCACCACGCTCGCCAACCCGGACGTGGTGGAGAAGATCCGCCAGCAGGTCTCGCGCTAGCGCGCCAGGCGGCGGATCAGGCCGCGCGGTCCGCGGCGAGCGG
>JBAUTD010000321.1:0-2141 GCA_049582045.1 Burkholderiales bacterium | reverse complement strand
CGACGACGCCGCCGCGCTGGCGCGCGACCGCGGCGTGATAAGCGCCGAGGAATACGCCCAGTGGCAAAGGAAAGAGGCGCTGCGCAGGGAAGTCATAAAGGTCGACGATTTCGAGCAGGACTTCGGTCGCGCCGCGATCGTGCAGAAGCTGGCGAAGGAACTGGCGCCGGCGAAGGCGGCCTGACCATGATCGCCAAAGCCGTTTACGTGGTCGACGGCGCGCGCACGCCGTTCCTCAAGGCCAAGAACCGTCCCGGGCCGTTCGCCGCCAGCGACCTCGCCACCCAGGCGGGGCGCGCGCTGCTGCTGCGCCAGAAGTTCGAGCCCACCGAGCTGGACGAGGTGATCCTGGGCTGCGCCGCCCCCTCGGTCGACGAGGTCAACATCGGCCGCGTCGCCGCGCTGCGCATGGGCTGCGGGCAGAAGATGCAGGCGTGGACCGTGATGCGCAACTGTGCCTCGGGCATGCAGGCGCTCGATTCTGGCGTCAACAACATCCTCGCCGGCCGCTCGAATCTCGTGCTCGCGGGCGGCGTCGATGCGCTCTCGCGCGCGGCGCTGCTCGTCTCGGACGCGATGACGCTGTGGCTGGCGGACTGGTACCAGACGAAATCGCTCGGGCAGAAAGCCAGGCAGCTGGCGAAGCTGCGCCTGAAATACCTCGCGCCGGTGATTGGCATCATGAAGGGGCTGACCGACCCCATGGTCGGGCTGCTGATGGGGCAGACCGCGGAAAATCTGGCCTACCGCTTCGGCATCACGCGCGAGCAGATGGATGCGTTTTCGGTCCGCAGCCACCAGCGCGTCGCCGCCGCGCAGGACGCCGGCCACCTCGCCGCGGGCGGCGGCGAGCTCGAAGCGCTGTACGACCGCGACGGCAACACCTACACGCTCGACGACGGCCTGCGGCGCGACGCCTCGATCGACAAGCTCGCCAAGCTGAAGCCCTTCTTCGACCGCAAGTACGGCAACGTCACCCCGGGCAACAGCTCGCAGATCACCGACGGCGGCGCCTGGCTGATCCTCGCCTCGGACGAGGCGGTGGCGCGCCACGGGCTCGAGCCGCTCGGCCGCATCGTGGATTCGGAATGGGCCGGCCTCGACCCTGCGCAGATGGGGCTCGGGCCGGTGCACGCGGCGACTCCGATTCTCAAGCGCAACGGGCTTGCGCTGAACGATCTGGACTACTGGGAGATCAACGAGGCGTTCGCGGCGCAGGTGCTGGCTTGCCTCGCCGCATGGAAGGATGCGGGCTATTGCCGCGAGCAGCTCGGGCTGGACGGCCCGCTGGGCGAAATAGACGACGAAAAGCTGAACGTCGACGGCGGCGCGGTGGCGCTCGGCCATCCGGTCGGCGCCTCCGGCGCGCGCATCGTGCTGCACCTGCTCAAGACGCTCAAGCGCAACAACGCCAGGCACGGCATCGCCTCGATCTGCATCGGCGGCGGTCTGGGCGGCGCTATGCTGGTGGAGGCGCTCTGATGAAGCACTTCGGCTGGGACAAGGACCGCCATGGGCTCGTCTGGCTGACCTTCGACAGGCAGGGCGCCTCGGCGAACACTTTCTCGCGCGAGGTGCTCGAGGAGCTGGCCGCCGCGCTCGACGAGATCGCCGCCGCGAAGCCCGCGGGCCTGATCATCCGCTCGGGCAAGGACAGCTTCATCGCCGGCGCCGACGTCGAGGAATTCACCCGCTTCGAGAGCGCCGACGAGGCGCTCGCGTTCACGCGCTTCGGCTGGGACCTGTTCGAGAAGCTCGCGCGCCTGCCCTTCCCCACGACGGCGCTGATCAACGGCTTCTGCATGGGCGGCGGCCTCGAGCTCGCGCTCGCGTGCCGCTACCGCGTCGCGCTCGACGACCCGAAGACGCGCCTTGCCTTTCCCGAGGTGATGCTCGGCATCATGCCGACCTGGCACGGCGTGCAGTGGCTGCCCAAGCGCGTCGGCCCGGCCGCGGCGCTCGACATGATGCTCACCGGCCGCGCGGTCGACGCCCGGCGCGCCAAGCGCATGGGGCTGGTGGACCAGGCCGTGCCGCTCAGGATCCTCGAGAACACGGCACGCATGCTCACGCTCGAAGCGCCCGCGCCGCGCCGCCTGCCGCTCGCGCAGCGCCTGATGCTCGGGCCGCTGCGCAACTTC
>JBAUTD010000320.1:0-4143 GCA_049582045.1 Burkholderiales bacterium | reverse complement strand
TTCCGAAGCGCGGTATTGCTTGCTCCAGCGCGTGATCTGGCGCTCGAGGTAGCTGCCTTCCTTGCCGAAGCCCTCGAGGCCGACCGCGCGGTAGTCGACGGTGTGCAGCAGCGCGATCACGCGATTCAGCTCATCCCAGATCGCGAAACGCTGCGCCGGATCCATGCCGGGCAGCGCCTGGTCCCACAGCACGCGCCCGTCGACGCAGTCCATGATGTAGAACGCAGTGCCGATCACGCCTTCGTCCTCGCACAGCGCGTACGGCCTCGCCACCGGGAACCCGATGCCGTGCAGCGCCCGGATGACGCGGAACTCGCGCTCCACCGCGTGTGCCGAGGGAAGAAGCTTGCCCGGCGGCTTGCGCCGCAACACGTAGCGCCTGCTGCCGGCGGCGAGCCTGTAGGTCGGGTTCGACTGCCCGCCCCTGAACTGCTCGACCTCGAGCGTCCCGGAATAACCCTCTACGTTGGCGCGCATGAATTCGTGCAGACGCGCAGTATCGAACCGGTGGCGCTCGTCGACCGGCTTGGTGCCGACAAACTGGTCGTACATAGGAGGGATCGAAACGTGAGAAACTTGTGGACGCAAGCTTACGCCGATTTGGCCTGCCCCGCGCGAGCGGGAGGAGAGACGAATGTCCGGAGCGAAACGATTTCACGCCGACCACCTCGCGGGCGCGAAGTTCGAAAAGCGCGGCCTGCGCAATTACTTCGAGTACCGCGACCTCGGCATCCGCCGCGCCACACGCGGCAAGCTGATTGCGCACGTGATCCGGGCTCGCCCCGGCAAGGCCCCGCACGGCAAGTGGCACGTGCACGACTGCGAAGCGCAGTTCGTGTACGTGCTCAAGGGCTGGGCGCGCTTCGAGTACGAGGGCGTCGGGGAGGTGTTGATGAAGGCCGGCACCTGCTTTTACCAGCCGCCGCGCATCCGGCATCGCGAGATCGCGCACTCGAAGAACCTCGAGTTGCTCGAAGTGGTAGCGCCTGCGGGCTTCAGGACCTATTCTGCGGCTCCGCCTGCAGCCAGAAAGTCACCGGCCCGTCGTTGATGAGCCGCACCCGCATGTGAGCGCCGAAGCGGCCGGTTGCGACCGGTACGCGCGCGCCCGCAAGCGCGACGAAGCGCCCGAACAGGCGTTCCCCCTCGGCCGGCGCCGCCGCACCGGAAAAGCTCGGGCGCGCGCCCTTTCGCGTGTCGGCGACGAGCGTGAACTGCGGCACCGCCAGGAGCGCGCCACCGGCATCCGCGAGGCAAAGGTTCATCCTGCCATCCGCGTCGGGAAAGATGCGATAGCCGAGTACGCGCTCGACCAGCCGCTCAGCCGCTCGCTCGTCGTCGCCGCGCTCGATACCGATCAGGGCCAGAATCCCGGCTTCGATGGCGCCCACCGTTTCGTCGCCGACCGAGACCTCGGCCTCGCATACCCGCTGCACCAGCGCGATCACGCGATGATGTCCGGGATCAACCTGTCCTTGAGCATGGCGATCTGGTCCTTAAGTATGAGCTTGCGCTTTTTCAGGCGGCGCACTCGCAGCTGGTCATGGACCGGATCCTGGGAAAGCGTGGCGATGATGTAGTCGAGGTCGCCGTGCTCGACCTCGAGCGCCGTGATTCGCGCCCGGATCTGCTCCTTCTCTTCGTCGGTAAGCTGGAAGTTGGCCAAGCCGCGCATGCCCATGACAAATATTTGCCTGCGCGCGCCGTCGCTCTGTGACGTGTTTCACTGACATTGCGCCGCGGCCGGACAATCCTAGCTCTACTTTCGGGCACGGAAAAGGGGCTGCGGACGCCGTACATGCATCGTGCGCGGCGCCACGTCGATCCAAGCATGCGGCGCAACGACCACGACGTTACAGGCGGCATCCGCACCACTGACCCTGCGACGGTCAAAGCCGAAGTTCAGCGTCTTTACAGGGTCTTATACGACTGCGGTCCCTCCAGGACCATCGAGCGCGCGTTCGCCGACATCGAGAAGTGCTACCGCGGCGAGCACCCCGATTACTACCCCTGCGACACCGGATACCACGACCTCCAGCACGTGCTGGAGGTGACGCTGGCGATGGCGCGCCTGATGGACGGCTACGAGCGAAGCCGGCGCAACGGCGCCCCCCGCCTGCCGCCCGAGCTGTTCATGCTCGGTGTGCTTTCCGCCCTGTTCCACGACTTCGGCTATCTGCGCCGGCGCAGCGACCGCAGGCACGGCAACGGCGCCGAGTACACCCTGGTGCACGTTTCGCGCGGCGCGGCCTACCTGCGCCAGTACATGCGCAACCTGGGCACCGGACGTCTGGCGGACATCGCGCCCAAGCTACTTCACTACACCGGCTACGAGCACCCGGTCGAGCGCATCCGGATCGCCGACACCCTTATCCGCCGCGTCGGCCAGATGCTGGGCAGCGCGGACATCATCGCGCAGATGGCCGACCGCTGCTATCTGGAGAAATGCCGCGACCGACTCTACCCGGAGTTCGTGCTCGGCGGGCTCGCACGCCGCGAGCTCCCCGGCGGCTTCACGCTGGAAGTGTTCAATTCGGGCGAGGATCTGGTGCGCAAGACGCCCGACTTCTACCATCACGCATTGCGGCGCCTGGATCTGCAGCTCGCCCGCGCCTACGCCTACGCCGAAAGCCACTTCGGCGGCCAGAACCTCTATCTCGAAGAATTGCACAAGAACGTGCGCTACGCGCAGGTGCTGGCGGACGCGCCCGGCGCGGAGATACTACGTCGTACGCCGCCCGTAATCCTGAATCCCTCAGGCGCTGATGCGGTGCAGGACGAGCGCGCGGATCGCCTCGATGCGCGCGCGGTTGACGCCGAGATCCCCTCGGCCGAGACGCGACGCTGAGCGCACCTGGATCACGCCGGCTTTCTCGTCGTACGCAAACTCGACGTCATCGACGAAGCCCAGCAGCCGCGAGCGGAACTGGGCGTAGAGATAATCCGGCTCGTGTCGCATCACGGTCGCGCGCGGCATGCTGTCCACCGCCCGTCGCACGGCGGCCATCGCTTCGACTGGTGCGCCCTTGAACGGAATCGGCGCAATGTAGTGCACCACGTCGGCCGGGTCGGCCTGCGACGAGACGCAGTTCGGCGTGCGCCGGCACGGCGCGAACCTGCCGTCGTGCAATCCGAGGTTGGTCGGCTGCTTGCCCGCAAACATCGTGTCCCCGCGAGTAAGTGAGGTGTGAAGCGCGAGCCCGACGGCGGCGCCGGCAAGGAGCAGCAGTAACGCCTGCAGCACCCGCTTCAGCATTCGATGCGCGCTTTATGCGAAATTCTGCCCGATGTTAACATCGCGCATCGCCGGTTTCGGGCTGGTCTTTTCCTCTGGAGGATCGCCATGCTGCAAATTTCCGCGCAACAGCTCGCCGAGCTGCTCTCGGGCATCGCCCGTGCTCAGGCAGCCGTGGTCCTGGGGCTCGAAACGGCCAACCCGGGAACGCGCAGCAACTACGTGCTGCCCGCGATCCAGAACGTATCGCACCTGCGCGACCACCCCGACCCGACGCTGATCGACCTTCCGGTGCGGATGTTGCTTTCGTACATGGGTCGCGTCGGACCGGATATCGACGCGGTCGCGCGCGAGCTCGAGCGGCTGCTCGGCGCGAATGCCGAACGCGACGTCGCGCCGGGCGCGCCGAATGAGGAGACGCCGAGCCAGTCCGCCGCCGACACCACCAGCTCGCTGGATTTCAGCGGCAACCGCTAGAAATCCTGCGGCTCCGGCGGGAACGAGGGTTTCCTCTTCTCGCGGTGCGAGGCGATTCCTTCCTTCACCTCGGGTCCGCTGAAACCGAGGAATTCGAGCGCGAGCGAGGCATCGAAGCTCGGCCCGGCCAGGCGCAGCCAGTTGTTCAGGCTGTACTTGGTCCAGCGCAGCGCGGTCTGCGCACCCGAGGCGAGCTTGCGCGCCACCTCCAGCGCCTTCGCCTGCAGCTCGGCCTCGTCGCAACACAATGACACCAGTCCGATGCGCTCGGCCTCCTCGCCGCTCACGTGCTCGCAGGTGAGCAGGTAGTACTTCGCCTTGGCCATGCCGCACAGCAAAGGCCACACGATCGCGGCGTGGTCGCCCGCCGCCACGCCCAGCCGGGTGTGGCCGTCGATGATGCGCGCGTTCCTCGCCGCGATGGACACGTC
>JBAUTD010000319.1:0-3089 GCA_049582045.1 Burkholderiales bacterium | reverse complement strand
CTCTGACCCCGATTATTCATCGCTCGCGGCCCGCTTCCTGGAACGCCTTCTGCACCGGCGAGAGCAGGTACTCGAGCACGGTGCGGGTGCCGAGGTGGATCTCGGCGGAGACCTGCATGCCGGGGGAGAGGCGGTACTGGACGCCGTCGGCATCGAGGGTCTGGGTCTTGAGGTTGACCAGGGTGCGGTAGGCGAGCTGCTGCACGGGCGGCTTGGGGGCGGCGGGGGAGACGGCCGGGGCGGCGGCGCCTTGCTCGGCGGCGTCGGCGCCGATCTGCTCGACGCTGCCTTCGAGCATGCCGTACTTCTGGAAGCTGAACGCGGCGAGCTTGAGCTTGACCGGCTGCGCCTTGCGCACGAAGCCGATGTCGTCGTTCTTGACCCAGACTTCGGCGCGCAGGTTCTCGTCCTTCGGCACCAGGGTCATGAGGATGGTGCCGGGGCTCGCCACGGTGCCGATGGTGTGGGTGGCGAGGTCCTTGACCAGCCCGTCCTGCGGCGCGCGCAGCTCGAGGTAGCCGCGCCGGTGCTCCTGCTTGGCCAGCTCCTGCCTCGCCCGCTCGTACTGGTTCGCGATGTCGACGCGCTCGGTCTGCAGCTGGCGCCGGTAGTCGGCGGTGATCTGGGCGATCTTTCTTTGCTCCTGCTCGATGGTGGCCGCGGCCGAGGCGATCACCGCCTCCTGCGCGCGCAGGTCCTGCTCCTTCTCGATTCGCTCGCGCTGCTTGTCGGTGTACATCAGCCGCCCGGCGAAGCCGCCCTTCTCGAGCTTCGCGTAGGCCGCCTCCTGCTCGCGGTAGTACGGCAGCACCTGGGCGAGCTTCTTCTTGATCGCCTCGGCGGCGGTGCGGTCGCTCCTCGCCTTGTCGAGCAGCGCGCGCTCCTGCGCCAGCGCGCTCTCGTAGGCCTGGCGGTTGGCGAGGTACTGCGCCCGGACCTGGGCGAACAGCTCGGGCGGGTCGTCGGCGCGGCGGGTGAGGGGCGTGCCCGCGAGCTGCGCGTCGATGCGCCGCAATGACAGGCGCTTGTTCTGGAAGTCCGCGGCGAGCGTCTTGAGGTCCGAGTCCGACAGCGCGGCGTCCATGCGCATCAGGACCTGGCCCTCGCGCACGAGCTCGCCCTCCTTGACCAGGATCTCCTTCACCACCCCGGCGTCGGCCGGTTGCACGATCTTGAGGTAGGTGTCGGGCACGAGGCGCCCGTCGGCCACGGCGACGATATCGAGCCTTCCGAATGTCGCCCAGGCGATGAGCCCGGCGAGGAACACGAGCACGGTCCACAGCATGCGCCGCCCGAGCGGGCTGGGCGAGAGCGCCTCCAGCCGCACCATGGCGGGGTGGAACTCGCGCGGATCGGCGGCGCGGATCATGGCTTTTGCCGACCTTCTTCGAGCCCGCGCAGGCTGCTCACGCCGCCGCCGCCGAACTGGAGCACTTCGTCGACTTTCAGGCCGCGCGGCAGGTGGTGGGCGATGAAGAGCATCGTGACCTTGCCCTTCAACTGGTTCACGGTCTGGGCGAAGCTCTCGGCGGTGGGCGCGTCGAGGTTGCTGGTGGCTTCGTCGAAGATCAGCACGCGCGGCTTTTTCAGCAGCGCGCGGGCGATGGCGATCCTCTGGCGCTGGCCGCCTGAGAGGCCGACGCCGTGCTCGCCGAGCGAGGTCTGGTAGCCCTGGGGCAAGGCTTCGACGAATTCGTGGATCTCGGCCATGCGGCAGGCCTCGGCGATCTGGGCGAAGCCGGCCTGCGGGTTGGCCATCTGCAGGTTGTCGTACACGCTGCCGGAGAAGAGGGTGGTTTCCTGCGGCACGACGCCGAAGGCGGCGCGCAGCTCGTTCGCGCTCATGCTGCGCGTGTCCTGGCCTTCCATCAGGATGCGGCCGTCGCTGGGCGGGTAGAAGCCGAGCAGCAGCTTGGCCAGCGTGCTCTTACCGCTGCCGCTGGGGCCCACCAGCACGGTGAGCTGGCCGGGCCTGATGACGAGGTTGAGGTTGCGGTAGAGCCAGGGGTGCTTCTCGGAGTAGCGGAACGACACCGACTGGAACTCGATTCGACCGGCGCTCGCGCTGCGGGCGCCGGCGCGCTGCGGGATGAGCGCGTGCGGCTCGGCGGGGGTATCCATGACGTCGCCCAGGCGGCGCACGGCGATCTCGGCCTGCTGGAACTGCTGCCACAGGCCGACGAGGCGCAGCATCGGCTGCGACAGGCGGCTGGCGAACATCTGGAACGCGACCAGCATGCCGATGGTGAAGGTGGGTCCGCCCAGCGCGGCGAGCGCGGCGCTGTCCATCACCAGCAGCGCGCCGAACACCAGGATTCCCAGCGTCATGAGCTGCTCGAGCGCGTTGGCGGCGACGTTGTACGAATTGGCGAGGCTGCGCGTGGCGAAGCCCGCGGCGAGGTACTGCGCGAGCAGCCCGCCGTAGCGCTCCTCGAGCACCGGCTCCATCTGCAGCGACTTGACCGTGGCCATGCCCGAGACGTACTCGGTGACGAAGGCGGTGTTGCGCGCGCCGGTGAGGAACTGGTGGTTGAGCCGGGCGCGAAACAGCGGCGTCACCGCCACGCTCAACGCGACGATCGCGGCGAGCACCGCGAGCGCGACCAGGGTCAGCTTCCAGCTGTACCAGAACATCACCGCCAGGAACACGAACAGGAACGGGCAGTCGAGCAACAGCGCCACCGCCGCGCCCGAGACGAACTCGCGGATCTGCTCGACCGCGTTCAGGCGCGCGACCAGCACGCCGGTCTGGCGGCTCTCGAAATACGGCATCGGCAGGCGGAACAGGTGCCGGAACACCGACTGCCCGAGCACCGCGTCGACGCGGTTGCCGGTGTGCAGCACCAGGTACTGGCGCATCCAGGTCATCACCGCGCCGAAGGCCATGAACATCGCCAGCCCCAGCCCCACCACCCACAGCGTGCTCTCGGTGTGGTGCACCACCACCTTGTCGATCACCACCTGGGTGAACACCGGCGTGGCCAGGCCCACGAGCTGGATCGCGAGCGACGCGAGCAGCACGTCGCGCCAGATGCGCCGGTGACGCAACAGCTCGGGCACGAACCACCTGAAGCCGAACGCCCGCGGAC
>JBAUTD010000318.1:0-2057 GCA_049582045.1 Burkholderiales bacterium | reverse complement strand
CCTCCGGAGCGCGGCGCCGGCGGCCGCGAGGCCCTTGCCGACTGGGGCTTCAGCGCGCCCGAGGCCGAGAAGCTGCGCGCCCTCGGCCTCGGCTTCGCCGACTGACTTGCTACTTGTGCATCGGCATGGGCGCCGACTGGCCCATCGAGCCGACCGCGAGCTGCACCTCGACCTCGCCCGCCTTCTCGAAGCGCAGCGTTACCGGCACTTTCTCGCCCGCCTTGAAGGGATGCTTGAGACCGAGAAACATGAGGTGGTTGCCGCCGGGCTTGAGCGTCAGCTCGCCGTGCGCGGGCACGTCGAACGACTTCACTTCGCGCATGCGCATCACGCCGTTGTCCATCGACATCACGTGCAGTTCGACGTGGTCCGCGGCGGGCGACGACGCCCCGATCAGCTTGTCCGCGCTGCCGCCCGAGTTCCTGACCGTCGCAAAGCCGCCGCCGACGCTCGCCCCCGGCGGGGTCGCCCGCGTCCAGGGGTGGTCGATTTCCAGCTCGCCCATGTTCTGCGCCCAGGCGGCCCCCGCCAACGCGAGGCCCGCGCAGAGCGCGATGTAACGCACTGCTTTCATTGTCGCTCCTTGAATGAGTTTGAAACGCGCTGAGAACTACGCCGCGGCGGGCGGAGCGCGGGGAGCGAACAGAACATACGCGGCGCGCTGCGCCGCCACGCGCGCTTGCGGTATCTCGACCGTAAGCGCGGGAGAAGGGTAGGTCAGCGCCAGCAGCGGCAGCGCCTGCTGCGGCGCCGCCGCGGCGAGAAACTGCGAGCAGACCGGGCATTGGCTGCTCTGGCGCGGCTGTCCGTCCTGCGGATCGGCCGTGCTGCAGATCTCGGCCAGGTTGGGCCACAGCGCTGCTCGCAGCTCGTGCACCGCGTGCACGCTCCAGCCCGCGCTCCAGGACGCGAGCGCGAAGACTGCGATAGCGAGCGCGGATCTACTTCTTCGCCCGTGCGTTCTCATCTTCCTGAAGCTTACGCCAGAAGATCTTGCCGGTAGCGGTCTTGGGCAATTCGTCGACGAACTCGACCACGCGCGGCACCTTGAACGCGGCCATGCGCTCGTGCGCCCAGGCGGTGATGTCCTCGGGCTTCAAGCGTCCGCGCGCGTCGGGCTTGGGCACGATCACCGCCTTGACCGTCTCGCCGCGGTAGGGGTCGAGCGCGCCGATGATGCAGGCTTCCTGGATGTCGGGGTGGGCGTAGAGCATGGCCTCGACTTCGGCCGGCCAGACCTTGAAGCCCGATGCGTTGATCATGCGCTTCAAGCGGTCGGTGATGAAGAAGTAGCCTTCCTCGTCGTAGTAGCCGAGATCCCCGGAGCGGAAGAACTTCCTGCCGTCGTGCTCGATGAAGGCCTCGGCGGTCGCCTTTTCCTGCCGCCAGTAGCCCTTGAACACCTGCGGCCCGCTCATCACGATCTCGCCCACCTCGTTCGGCCCGCATTCGCGCAAGGTCTCGGGATCGAGCACGCGCGAGTCGGTGTCGAAGATCGGGATCCCGCCGCACTGGCGCTTGGGGCGCTGCGGCGGGTTCGAATGGCTCGGCGCCATGGTCTCGGTCAGGCCGTAGCCCTCGATGAACTCGAGCCCGAGCGTTTCGTAGAGTTTCTTCGCCAGCGGCTCGGGCATCGCCGCGCCGCCGCCGCCCAGGGTGGTCATCGACGACAGGTCGTATTTCGGCAGGTTCGGGTTGGCCAGGAAATCGACCACCATGGTGGTGATCGCGGTAAACCCGGTCACACGCGCGCGCTCGATCTGCATCGCCGCGCACTCGCGGTCCCAGCGCGTCATCACCACGGACATCGCGCCGGCCTGGATCGGCGTGTTCATTCCGGCCTGCATGCCGGTGACGTGGAACATCGGCAGCACCGCGAGCGCGACCGAGCCGCTCGCGGCGCCGCGCCAGTGGCAGCCGGCGGTCGAGGTCGAAAGCACGGTCGAGTGGGTGTGCATGCAGCCCTTGGGCTTGCCGGTGGTGCCGGAGGTGTAGGGCATCACCGCCAGGTCGTCCGGCCCGGCGAGGTGCGGCCCCGGCGCGAGCCCGGCTTCGAG
>JBAUTD010000317.1:0-2888 GCA_049582045.1 Burkholderiales bacterium | reverse complement strand
GCGCTCGCCTGCGGCGGCGACGCGGCTTGGGCCGCCGCGACCGACAGCGTCGCGGCGACGAGGCAGGCGGTGAGCGCGGTCTTGAGCGAGGAATTCAGCGAGGAATTCAGCGTGGAATTCAGGCCTTAGCCTTGCCCTGGGCCGAAACCGCGGAAATTCGCCGTGCGACCTCGTCCTGGTCTCCCAGATAGTAGTGCCTGAGCGGCCGCAGCGCTGAATCGAGCTCGTACACGAGCGGGATCCCGGTCGGAATATTGAGGCCCACGATATCGGCATCGGACACACGATCGAGGTACTTGACCAGCGCGCGCAGGGAATTGCCGTGCGCCGCCACCAGCACCCGCTCGCCGGCGCGGATCGCGGGTGCGATCGCGTCGTTCCAGTACGGCAGCACGCGCGCGACGGTGTCCTTGAGGCACTCCGTGAGCGGCAGGGCTGCACGAGCCAGTTGCGCGTAACGCGGGTCTGCGACGGGGCTGCGCGGGTCGGCCGGCTCGAGCACAGGCGGAGGCGTGTCGTAGCTGCGGCGCCACACGAGGACCTGCTGATCCCCGAACTTCGCCGCAGTCTCGGCTTTGTTCAACCCCTGCAGAGCGCCGTAGTGGCGCTCGTTGAGGCGCCAGCTCTTGTCGACCGGGAGCCACATCAGGTCCATCTCGTCCAGCGCCAGCCAAAGCGTTCGGATGGCGCGCTTGAGGACCGAGGTGAAGCAATGGTCGAAGCCGAAATTCTCATCGCGCAGCAGCCGGCCCGCCGCGCGCGCCTCCTCGACGCCCTTGACGGAAAGGTCCACGTCGGTCCAACCGGTAAAGCGGTTCTCGCGGTTCCAGTCGGACTCGCCATGGCGCAGGAGAACCAGCTTGTGGGCGGCAGCTTGCATCGCGAAAAGGCTCGAAATCCGCAGGTATTCTATAATATGCCTCCTTGCAGCCCGAGCGGCAGCGCGCCGCACCACCACACATGAAGCGCGACGTCTTCGACCTGATCGAAAAGCAGGAGCACATCGAGCAGGCGGCGCGCGCGTTGAAAGCCATCGCGCATCCGTTGCGCCTCAAGATCCTGTGCGTGCTGGGACCGAACGAGGTAGGCGTACAGGAGATCGTGGAGGCGGTCGGAACTTCTCAGTCCAACATCTCGCAGCACCTCGCGATTCTCCGCGACAAGGGCGTGCTGCGCTCGCGCAAGGAAGCGAACCGGGTTTTCTACCGCGTGAGCGACGAGCGCACTTTGCAGCTGATCGGGATGATGCGCGAGGTGTTCTGCGGCGTTGCGCAGGACTGAGCGCGCGCCATGACGCTCCAGTTCATCAAGGACAATTTGCTGCTTTTCGCGATCGCGTTCATATCCGGCGCGATGCTGCTGTGGCCGCTGATCCGGCGCGGTACGGGGGGTCCCTGGGCCAGCACCCTCGAGGCGACGCAGATGATCAATCGGCAGGACGCTCTGGTGATCGACGTGCGCGAAGACGCCGAATACGTCAAGGGCCACATCGTGGGCGCACGCCACATCCCGCTCGGTCAGCTCGAGGCGCGCGCGAAGGAGCTGCAGAAGTACAAGTCCAAGCCCGTGATCGCCTGTTGCGAGACCGGCAATCGGTCCTCGGCGGCGATCTCGACGCTCAGGAAGCTCGGGTTCGAGAACGTCTACAATCTCGCGGGCGGCTACGCGGGCTGGCAGCAGGCCGGACTGCCGGTGGAGAAGTGACTTGGCAGCGGTCGTGATGTACTGCACCGCGGCCTGCCCCTACTGCCATTCTGCCGAGCGGCTGCTGGCGCAAAAGGGCGTGCGGGAGCTCAAGAAGATCCGCGTCGACCTCGAGCCGGCGCGGCGTGCCGAAATGATGCAAAGAAGTGGCCGGCGGACCGTGCCGCAAATATGGATCGGCGAGCGCCACATCGGCGGCTGCGACGATCTGCACGCCCTCGAGCGCGCGGGGGAACTGGACCAATTGCTGCACGCGGCGCAGACCTGATGCCGCCGCATCTGCCGGAGATCGCATGAGCGAAGTTCAGCCGACCTTCCAGATCGAGAAGATATACGTCAAGGATTTGTCCCTCGAGATTCCGAACGCGCCGCAGGTCTTCCTGCAGACGGAGCAGCCGCAGCTCGAGGTGCAGATCAACAGCGAGGCGGCGCAGTTCGCCGAGGGGATGTTCGAAGTCACAGTCGCGGTGACCGTGACCGCCCGTGCGGGCGAGCGCACGGTTTTCCTCGCCGAGGCGGTGCAGGCAGGCATTTTCGCCGTGCGCAACGTGCCCCAGGCCGACCTCGAGCCGTTGCTCGGAGTCGCTTGCCCCAACATTCTCTACCCTTACGTGCGCGAAACCATATCGGATCTGGTCACCCGCGGCGGCCTTCCGCCGGTACTGCTGGCGCCAGTGTCCTTCGAGGCTCTGTACGCGCAGCGCGCGCAGCAGAAATCCGGCGGCGCCGACCCCCGGATCGAGATCTCTTCCTAGCATGCGCCGCGCGGCCCTCATCGCCGCATTCCTGTTCGCGGCCTCCGCCCATGCGGCCGAGTTCCGCAGCGTGGGTCAGGACGCGGCGGTGCTGTACGACGCGCCTTCCAAGGCGGCGACCCCTTTATATGTCGTCTCGCGCGATTACCCGCTGGAGGTGATCGTCAGGCTCGAGGCCTGGGTCAAGGTGCGCGACCAGACCGGCGCTCTGTCATGGATCGAGAACAGCGCCCTGTCCGACAGGCACATGGTGGTGGTGACGACGCCGGCGGCGCAGGTGCACGTGCGCCCCGACGATGCCTCGCCGGTCGCGTTCGTGGCCGCGCAGAACGTCGCGCTTGAGCTGCTGGAGGTGGTGCCCGGGGGTTGGCTGCACGTGCGGCACGACGACGGCTCCAACGGCTACGTGCGCGCAAGCCTGGTGTGGGG
>JBAUTD010000316.1:0-1577 GCA_049582045.1 Burkholderiales bacterium | reverse complement strand
GGAATGGCCTTCCTCGGTTTCCCCGCCCCCTGGCTGGGGCAGCTCATCTATTTCATGGGCATCATCGCGGCCACCGGAACGTCGTTCTACATGTTCCGCAGCTATTACATGACGTTCACGGGCGAGTATCGTGGCGGCCACGCGCACGAGGACGCCCACGGTGGCGGTCATGGGCATACACCGCATGAATCCCCGCTGTCGATCACCTTCGTGTTGGTGACCTTGGCGGTCGGTGCCGTGCTGGCGGCGATCCTGGGTATTCCGACGGCGTGGACCGGCCGTGCTCCAATCCTCGAACGCTGGCTGGAACCGGCCCTGCCCGCCATCGTGAAGTTCGCCGAGGCCGCGCGCTCGACCGAGTTCCTGTTCCAGGCCATCGGCGTCGGGGCCGGGGCTATCGGCTGGTTCTTCGCGCGCATGCTCTACAAGGACAACAAGAGCCAGGTGCCGGCCCAGCTCCTCGAACGGTGGAAGCGCGTTTGGACCGTGGTCTACAACAAGTACTACGTCGACGAGCTCTACCAGGCCACGGTGGTGCGCGGATCGGTGAGCCTTGCGCGCGTGCTGTCGTGGTTCGACAAAAACATCATCGACGGCATCGTGAACCTGGCCGGCGCGGTCACGCGCGTGTTCGCCAATATCGATGGCGCCATCGACCGCTACTTGGTCGACGGCGCGGTCAACTTGGTTGCAGGCTCGGCGCTGTCGGCGGGCAGCATCCTGCGCCGGCTGCAGACCGGCCGCATTCAAACCTATCTTTACGGGGCACTGGTGGGGGCCATCGCCATCGTGCTCCTCAATTTCATCATCAAGTGACGACGACCGGGGACATGCGCTCATGATCAGTCAACAGAACGTCCTTTCCTGGGCCACCTTCTTCCCGCTCATCGGGTTGGCGGTGATCCTTCTATTCACGGCGGCCAGGTACTTCCTGGGGCTTTCCCGCCATGCGCTCGACCAGTTGGCGCGCATCACGGGCCTGGCGGCCAGCGGCCTGTCCATGGGTTGCGCTATCCTCGCGTGGGTCTGGTTCGACCCGGCCAAGTCGGGCGTGCAGATGCAGCAGCACTTCACCTGGATCAAGAGCTTCAACATCGAGTACTTCATGGGCGTCGACGGGCTGTCCATCTCGATGGTGCTTTTGACCGGGTTGATTTCCTTCGTGGCCTTCATCGCGTCCATGCCCTGGTGGGGCGGCGCCAAGTACAACGACATGGCCGGCATGACCGAGCACGGACACCCGGGCGAGGACGCCGGTCATCACCCCAAGCATTTCTCGGTGCGCATGGTTCCCGGCTACATGTGCATGCTGCTGCTCTTGCAGACCGGCATGATGGGCACCTTCGTCGCCCTCGACATGTTCCTGTTCTACGTGTTCTGGGAGGTGATGCTGCTGCCCATGTACTTCCTCATCGGCATCTGGGGCGGGCCGCGCAAGGAATACGCCGCCATCAAGTTCTTCCTCTACACGCTCGTCGGCTCGGTGCTGATGCTGCTCGCCATCATCGGCATCTACTACAACAGCCACGCGGCGCCGCTGGCCGACGGCACCATGTCGAGCGGCCACACCTTGAACC
>JBAUTD010000315.1:0-3148 GCA_049582045.1 Burkholderiales bacterium | reverse complement strand
TCGCGGCGCTGGCGCTGACCTTCTGGCGCATGCCCGAATCGACCGGCGCGGACGCGCACGGCACGCTCGACTGGCCGGGGGCCGCCATGGTCACGCTCGGACTCGGCGCAGTGGTGTACGCGCTGATCGAGGCGCCCGCGCAGGGCTGGTCCGGCGTGCCGGTTCTGTGTGCGCTCGCAGCCGGCGTCGCCGCGCTGGCGGCTTTCGTCGCTCTCGAGGCGCGGCTTGCGTCGCCCATGGTCCCCCTGTTCCTGTTTCGCGCGCGCGCCTTCAGCGGCGCGAATCTGATCACTTTCCTGCTCTACGCCGCGCTCGGGGGCGGTCTGTTCTTCCTGCCTCTCGATCTCATCCAGGTGCAGGGCTATTCCGCGACCGCGGCGGGCGCGGCGCTGCTGCCTTTCATCCTGATCATGTTCACCCTGTCGCGCTGGTCCGGCGGACTGGCCGACCGGTACGGGGCCAGGTTGCCGCTGACCTTGGGCTCGTTGGTCGCGGCGGCGGGATTCGCGCTTCTCGCGGTTCCGGCGACCGATGCCGGCTACTGGTCGAGCTTTTTCGCGGCCATCCTGGTGCTCGGCTTGGGCATGGCGCTGAGCGTGGCACCGCTGACGACCACGGTCATGAACGCGGTCGACACCTCCCATGCCGGCGTGGCCTCGGGCATCAACAATGCCGCGGCGCGCGTTGCGAGCCTGCTCGCGGTTGCGGCGTTCGGCGTGATCCTGACCGCGGTCTTCGATCGCGGGCTCGACGCGAGATTGGCGCTTGCCGATGCTCCGGCCCCGGTCCTGAAATCGCTGTACGAACAGCGCGACAAGCTGGCCGCGATCGATCTGCCCGACGGCCTGACGGCGAGCGAGCGCGCCGCGGCGCGCCGCGCGATCGACGAGTCCTTCGTTTCCGGCTTTCGATGGGTGATGGTGATCTCGGCGCTGCTCGGCGTGGCGAGTGCCGCCTGCGCCTGGCTGCTCATACCGTCGCCGGACTGAGCCGGAGGAGCCCTCGACAGCGGCAGGGCCGGGAACATCCGTTCTGCCTTACGCCTGACTTGCATGCATTCGCTCGGCACTGCAGGGGCCGCAGGAGTTACAGTCCCATCTGACGAGAGGCGTATGTTTGTGCCGTGGACTGCGCACGGCCGGGAGTGAGCACGTGGCGGACGATGGTGCGACTCGATCCGTGGCGCCAAACAAGGAGCCTTCGCTCGAAAGCTCGGTTCCGGGCTGTCCTCTTGCCTCGATTCTCCTCACCGACGAGCTGGAGCGTCGCCCCCGGCGCGCGCCCGAGTACGACAGGGAAAACAGCGCGCTCGCGGCGCTGGTTCGCGCGCTCGCCGAGTCGCCCGGCACGATTCTGCAAACGCTGGCGGACAAGGTCGTCGAGGTGCTGAACGCCGGCTCGGCCGGCCTGAGCCTGCTGACGAACGACGAAAAGAGGTTCTACTGGGCGGCGATCGTGGGCGGTTGGGGGCCCCACGTCGGCGGCGG
Source organism: Burkholderiales bacterium (assembly GCA_049582045.1). Classification (GTDB taxonomy): domain Bacteria; phylum Pseudomonadota; class Gammaproteobacteria; order Burkholderiales; family SG8-39; genus DAHVFK01. The sequence goes on along the minus strand of JBAUTD010000315.1, from coordinate 1,661 downwards.
CACGCCGCGCGACTTCGGTCCGTGCGGCGACGTGCTCGACCGGAACGCTCCGATGCTGTTCACTCACTGGGAGCGCCGCTATCCGTATCTGTCCGTGGCGGTGCCTCTGGCCGAGGAAGGCCTGCTCGTTCCCTTTTACGTGAGCGGCAAGGCGGTCGGCACGATCTGGGCGATCTCCCACGACGCGCACCACAGATTCGACGCCGAGGACCTGAGGCTGCTCGAAAGCCTGGGGCGCTTCGCATCGGCGGCGTACCAGGCGGTAAAGGCGATCGAGCTGCTGGATTCGAACAAGGCGCTGCAGCGAGAAATCGCGGTGCGCAAGCAGGCCGAGGACAGCTTGCGGCGCAGCGAGACGCTGCTCGCGGCCGCCCAGCGGCTCACTTCGACGGGCAGCTTCTCCTGGCGCGTGGCGACGGATGAAATCACGTGGTCGGAGGAGGTCTATCGCATCTACGAGCTCGAGCCCGGCCTGCCCGTGACGCCTCGACTGATCCGCACCCGGGTTCATCCGGAAGACGTGAGCCTCATCGAGAGAATGAAAGCAATCCAGCAGGCAGGAGGCTGCGACGCCACGTTCGAATGGCAGTACCGTCTGTTGATGCCCGACCGCTCGATCAAGCATATTCATGCGGTCGCTCGTGCGACCCGGGACGAGCACGATCAGGTGGAGTATGTTGCCGCGCTTCAGGACATCACGGCGCGCCGGCAAGCCGACGAGGCGCTCGACAAGGCCCGATCGGAGCTCGCGACCGTGAACAGGGCGGCGAGCCTGGGAGCGCTGGCGGCATCCATCGTCCATGAAATCAATCAGCCGCTTTCCGGCATCGTCACCAACGCGAGCACCTGTTTGCGGATGCTCGACGCCGGGCGTCCGAACGTCGAGGGCGCTGTCGAGTCCGCGAAGCGAATCGTGCGCGATTCCGGCCGCGCGACCGACGTCGTCGCGCGGCTTCGCGCGCTGTTCACCCGGAAGCGTTCCGTATACGAACCGGTGGACCTGAACGAGGCCGCGCGCGAGGTGGTTGCGCTTTCGCAGAGCCGATTCCAGCGGGACCGGGTGGCGTGGCGCACGGAGCTGACCGAGGGGCTCGATCCCGTCGCCGGAGATCGCGTCCAGCTCCAGCAGGTCATCCTGAACCTGCTGCTGAATGCCCTGGACGCGATGAGCGGCGTCGACGACCGGCCGAGGCAGCTCGTGATCAAAACGGAGCCGGAACAAGGCGGCGGCGTGCGCCTGTCGGTGCGGGACGCGGGCGTGGGTATCGATTCCCGGAACGCGGACCAGCTGTTCGAGATGTTCTACACGACAAAGAGCGACGGCATGGGCGTCGGCCTGTCCATCAGCCGGTCGATCATCGAGAGTCACCGCGGCCGCCTCTGGGCGGCGTCGAACGACGGCCCGGGAGCCGTATTCTCCTTTTCCATCCCCTGCGGACCCGAGGCCAGGGCGAGCCTCTAGGGACATCGTGCTAACCGCGCCGAACCGATACCAAAGTACTGGCTGCATTCGCCGCGACGAAGGCGCATCCTACGCATGACGGATTCGCGACGCAGAGGGAGGCAGAGCATGGAACGGCGTTTGACGATGCGCCCGTAACGGCCTGAGGTGATGCCGATGTCCGCGCCGGTCGTGTATGTCGTAGACGACGATGTGTCGG